>CAMDPA010000058.1 GCA_945903565.1 Devosia equisanguinis
CGACCAGCGTCTTGCGCGCCTCGACGTTGGCGCGATAGGCCGCGCCGTTGACGTTCAATGTGATGTCGTGACGGCTGCTCATTGTGCCCTCGACTTTGCTGCCCGCAACGCCGCCCTGATCCGTTGCGGCGTCACCGGCATCTCGTAGAATCCGACGCCGAACGGCGACAGCGCATCGCAGATCGCATTGACGACGGCCGCGGGTGCGCCGATCGCGCCGCCTTCGCCGATGCCCTTCGCTTGCGTTATCGTCGCGTCCGAATAGGTCTCGATGTGGTGCACGTCGAACGGTGGAACCTCCGCGCAGGTCGGCGGCAGGAAATCGGCCAGCGTCGCCGTCAGGATGTTGCCGCGCTCGTCGTAGATGATCTCTTCCAGCAGCGCGTTGGCGATGCCTTGCGTCACCCCGCCGTGGATCTGGCCGTCGACGATCATCGGGTTGATCAGGCGGCCGGCGTCCTCCACTACCATGAAGCGCTCGATCTTGACGCCGCCGGTCTCGATATCGACCTCCACCACCGCGACGTGACACGCATTCGAGAACGTGCCCGGCGGATCGTAGAAGCCTTGCTCCGATAGCCCCGCCTCCGCCACGCCGTAGAGCAGATGCGCCTTGTGATAAGCCGTGCGCGCGAGCTCCGGGATCGGGATCGACTGATTGGTGTTGAGCGCCTTCGCAAAACCGGGTTCGAGCACGACGTCCTCAGGCCTCACCTTCATCAGGTGCGCGGCGATCTTGATCAACTTCGTCTTGAGTTTGCGCGCGCCCACGAGACACGCGCCGCCCGAAATCACCAGCGAGCGGCTCGCGAACGTGCCCCAGCCGTAGGGCGTTTGATCGGTGTCCCCCGCGATCACCGTGATGCGATCCGGCGGCACGCAGAGCTCGTCGGCGATGATCTGCGCCAGCGTCGTCTTGAGGCCTTGCCCGTGCGGGAATGCGCCAATGCGAGCCGTGACATTGCCGGAAGGGTCCATCGCGATGTCGACGATCTCGTAGCCGGGCGTCGACTCCATGCCGCGCGCGGCGAACGCGGGCGTGCCATAGCCGGTGCGTTCGGAGAACGTGGAAAAGCCGATGCCGAGATATCGGCCGTGGACGCGCATATCCTGCTGGCGCGTGCGCAACGCGGTAAGCGGCAACTCCCGCACCGCGATTTCCATGACTTCGCGATAGCTCGCCTCGTCGAACACGAGGCCCGTCGCCGACGTATAGGGGAACGTCGTGATGAGGTTCCGGCGGCGGATGTCGATCGGGTCGATCGCAAGTCGCGCGGCCGCGGTATCCATCAGCCGTTCCATCGCGAAGGTGATGACGGGCCTGGAGACGCCGCGATAGGGCGCCATCGGACAGGTGTTGGTCGCCACGCCGCGCGAAACGCAACTATACTGCTGCACGTCGTAAGGGCCCGGCAATTCCGCCATGCCCATCAGCGCCTCGACGCCGGACGTGATCGGGAAGCCCGAGTACGCGCCCACGTTCGAAAGAATCTCGGCCTCGATGGCGATCAGCTTCGCCGACGCGTCGAACGCGCCCTTCAGCTTCACGCGCATGTCGCGGGCATGAAACGAGCTGATCAGGTTCTCGCGCCGGTCCTCGATCCAGGCGACCGATCGCTTGTACGTGCGGCACAGGTGGACGACGACGACATACTCCGGCGGCAGCATCATCTTCTGCCCGAACCCGCCGCCGACATCGGGCGCCACCACGCGCAGATCCGACTCGGGCATTCCCAGCAATTCCGCTATGGCCGTGCGCATCACGTGCGGCGACTGCGTCGAGCAGGTCAGCGTGATCCGGCCCGTACGTGCATCGAAGCTGGCGTGCGCGCCGCGCGCCTCGAGCGGCATCGCGTTCTGCCGGCGCGAGGTGATCTCGATCTCGACGATGTGGTCTGCAGACTTGAACACATCGTCGAAACCCGGCGTTTTGATGCGACCCTCGACCAGCACGTTGTGTTTCGTCCAGTCATGGACACGTGGCGCGTCCGGCTTCAACGCGGCGTACACGTCGACGACCGGCTCTGTCTCCTCGATGTCGAAGAACGTGCTCTCGACGAGATCCTCCGCTTCGGCGGGCGACGCCGCGATCACAGCCGCGATCGGCTCGCCCACGAAACGCACCACGCCGTCGGCGAGCAGCTCTTGCTCGACCGCGACGTAATCGGAGCGATGCAGGATCGGCTTGATCTTGCCGATGCCGGCGAGGTCCTTGGCCGTCAGCGACTGACACCCGTCGGGCAGCGTAATGTGCGTGAACCGCCCCGCCGCGACGGCGCTGCGCACGAAACGGACATGCAGATCGGCAGGCAAATCGGCGGTGAAGCAGCCGTTGCCCTGCACCAGCGACGCGTCCTCGAACCGCCGGATCGAGCGGCCGACCCACCCCGTGGGCGGCCTGGCTGCATGATCCGCGCTCATGGCAGGCATTTCTCGAGCGCGCGGCGCACCATCGCAAGAACGAGATCGCGGCGGTATTCGGGATCAGCCTGCACGTCGCTCATCGGGTCGACGGCTTTCGCGGCAGCCTCCGCCGCGCGCCGGCAAGCGGCCTTGTCCAAGGCGTGGCCGACGAGCACGGCTTCGGCTTCGTTGATCCTGCGCGGAAACGGCTCCGCGCCGCCGACGCCGATGCGGGCCTCGACGACCTTGCTTCCGTCGAACCGCAACACCGCGAGGCACATCGCCAGCGCGTAGTCGCCGGCGCGGCGACTGAATTCCTCGAAACCGAATTTGGTCCCTGCAGTTAGCAACGCCAGGCTCGCCTCGACGACGATCTCGTCCTCGGCGCGGTCGGTCACCAGGAAGCCCTTGAAGTAGTCCGCCGCCCGCACCGTCCTCTGCCCGCGCGCGCTGACCAGCGTGATCTCCGCATCGAGCGTGGCCGCCGTCGTGCACCATTCCGATGAGGCATCGGCATGCGCGAGGCTGCCGCAGAATGTACCTCGCATCCGGATCGGCAGATGCGCGATGTTGTGCACCACCGTCGTCAGCAGCACGCCGAGCGGGCCCGGCTCGACCTGGTTATGAAACGCCGCATGCCGCGTGCGCGCGCCGATGTGCAGTCGCCCACCCTCCACGCGCGCATAGTCGAGCTCGTCGATGCCGTTGATGTCGACGAGATGCCCTGGCCGCGCGAGGCGAAACGCCATCACCGGCACGAGGCTCTGCCCGCCCGCGAGCACCTTGGCATCGCCGCCATGCCGCGCCAGCACGGCAACCGCCTCCGCCAACGTCGACGGCGCGTGATAGTGAAATGCGGCCGGCTTCATATGTTTGGTGCCCCGCGATTGTTCGACCAGCGAACTATCCGAAGCCCACACCGCCAAGTCAACGCGTGGCTCGCCCAGTCGCTACGCGAGCAGGGCCTCGGCCCCATACGCGCTACCTTAGAGACACTTCCCTCACCACTGCCTTCCCGGAAGCCGAGTGCAGCGAGGCTATCCGGGATCTTGACCCTTCTGAGGGGGGTGAAGACCCCGGATCTTCGCGCTCCGACCTATCGGTCGGACCGCTTGTCCGGGGACGCAGCGGAGAGGAAATAAATAGGGACAGCCATAATTGACGGCGCGGCCTTGTAGGTTGGGTTAGCGATGCGGAGCGTCGGCGCTTGCGCCGGAGCGACCAACAAAGAGCGTCGCGCAACCCAACGTCGGAGCCACTGCGTTGCTGTCGTGGCTCCCATGTTGGGTTGCGCAGCACACGGCGCTGCTAACCCAACGTACGAGTCGTCTGGCGCGCTCACTTCGTCATCGCGCCTTCGCTTGCGATCTCGGTTCGTGGGTGCACTGGGTTCCGGCCTTCGCCAGGATGACGGCAGCGGGTGGGGACTGGATGACTTCCAATTTTTACGCATAAAAAGACGGGCGGTCCGGAGGGCGTCCCTCCGGCGGGGTTCTGGGGCCGGCCCCAGTCGCGCCTTCGGCGCGAATGCGTCGATGCGTGCGCAACGCGGACGCTCGATTGTTCCCATTCTTCTGCTCGACAGAGGCCACACCCCACTTCGACCACGTTCTTTGCGGCCGCTACTACGTAGAAGTGATCAATCGACCACGTCGCGGCACGGTAGAAACACCGACATTCATCAGCGTCCAGCGTCACTCATCGCCGAACTTATCCCCGCCTTCGCAACGTAGCGCATCCTCCACAACGCCTTCCGCACACGCCGGGGCGCAGGCTCGAACCGCATCACTGCGGCTGGATATTCGCCTTCTCGACGACGTCCTTGAAGGCTGCGGTCTCGGCTTTCAGGCGCGCCTGGAACTCGGCGACGGGCCCGGGGATGGGCGTGCCGCCGGTGCCGGCCAGCCGCTGCACGACGTCGGGCATGGCGAGCACTTTCGCCAGCTCCGCGTTCATCTTTTCGACGATCTCGGGCGGTGTCTTCGCGGGCGCCATCAGGGCGACCCAGTTGGAGCCGTCGAACTTGAGCATGCCGAGTTCCTGCAGCGTCGGCCACTGCGGATTGTATTCGAGCCGCTTCGATGTCGCCGTCGCCAGCACGCGGATCTTTTCGGACTTCAGGAACGGGATCGTCGCGGTGAAGCCGAGCATCCCCAGCGGCACGTCGCCGGCGGCGACCGCCGTCGTTGCCGGCGCGCCGCCCTTGTAGGGAATGTGCTGGAACTTGGTGCCGGTAATAAGCGCCATCGCTTCCATCGCGATGTGATTGATCGCGCCATTGCCGGGCGTGGAATAGCTGAGTTTTCCCGGCTGTTTCTTGGCGTCCGCGATCACGTCGGCCATCGACATATATGGGGTACCCGCATGCACCGCGAGCACGGTCGGGATGCTCGTCAGCATCGAGACGGGCGTTAGATCGCGCTCGACGCTGTAGGGGATGTCCTTGAACATCGACGGGTTGACCGTGAAGTCGCCGAGCGTGGCCATCACGTAGGTGTAGCCGTCGGGCGGAGACTTCACGACGAACTGCGTGCCGATGAAGGCATTGCCGCCGGGCTTGTTCTCGATGATGACCTGCTGGCCCCAGGCCTCGGTCAGCTTCGGGCCGATCACGCGTGCGGCCGCGTCGATGATGCCGCCGGGGGTGTAGGGAACGACGAACCGGATCGGCTTCGTCGGCCAGCCCTGGGCTGCGGCCGGCATGGCAAGTGGCAGCACGGCGCCAACGGCAAGCGCTGCGATGGTAGCTTTGCGTTTCAGACGACTCACGAAGTTCTCCCCGGGGCTTGAATCGGCATTATTGTTAGCAATTTCCGCCACGGCCCGAAAGCCAAACATGACAGCCAGTCGGGGCGTGTCATGATGGTCGAAGACTCAGGTTCAAGCGTCGGGCCAGGTCTTGCGGGCGAGATCGACGACGAGCCGGAGCTTGGCTTCCTGCGCCTCCGCTGTCAGCGGGTTGCCGGTCTCGACACTGGCGAAGCCGCATTGCGGGCTGACGCAGAGGCGATCGAGATCGACGTGTTTGGCCGCCTCGTCCACACGGGCACGCAGCTGGTCCAGCGTCTCCATGTCGCCCGACTTGGTCGAGACCAGGCCGAGCACGACGTGCTTGTGCTTGGGCACCAAGCGCAGCGGCGCGAACGTGCCAGCGCGCGGGCTGTCGTATTCGAGAAAGTAGAAGGGAATGTCGAGCGCGTTGAACAAGCGGTCTGCGACGTCGTCGTAGCTGCCTTCCGCGTGCCATTGCCCGCCGCGATTGCCGCGGCACAGATGCATGCCGATCGCCATATCCTTGGGCGCGCGAGCTAGGACGCGGTTGGTGACGGCAATGTAGGTATCGATAAGCTTGCTCCAGTCGTCGCCGCGCGCGGCCAGGGCGTGCTGCACCTCGGGATCGCCGAACTTCGCGAACGCGGTTTCGTCAATCTGGACATAGCTGCAGCCGACCTTCGCCAACGCATCGAGCTCACGGCCGAACGCTTCGACCGTGTCGTCCCAGAACTGGTCCATGTCGCGATAGGCGGTGGCCAGCACAGCCTTGTCGCCGCCACGGAAATGCAGCGCGCATGGGCCGGGGATCGTGATCTTGGGCACGAGCTTGCTGTTGGCCTTGATGAATTCGGCATCGGCGGCATTGATCGGTTGCGTCCATTGCAGGCGGCTGCCGATGACGGCGCTCGGCTGCTCGCCGCGCTGACCTGCGTTGCCGCCCGCCGCATCGTGACCGCCGACCGTATCGATGCTGACGTTCCCGAGTTGGCGGTAGAAGAAGCTGTGATACGAGCGGCGGCGGAACTCGCCGTCGGTGGCGAGCTTCAAACCGACGCGCGCCTGCATCGCGAGTGCACCGCGGATCGCTGCGTTCTCGGTCTTGGTGAGCACCTCGCGGGAGATCTCGCCGCGTGCATGGCGGGCGCGCTCTTCGAGCAGGTGACGCGGACGAAGCAAGCTGCCGATGTGCTCGGCACGGAAGGGAGGTGCAGGGGGCGTGGGCAAGGGTGGTATCCTATGGCGTGCGCCGCCTGGAGAGCGCGGCGTTGATTGCAAGCACAGTATCGACATCAATACTGTGGGAACTAGAACCCCGAAAAAAAGAGATCGATGGCTTTGGTCAATTCGTAGCGCAACGTCTCGAGATTGCCCACAGCAGGGCTGATTTGCCGCTTGGGCAAAGAGCCTAGCCGGTCCACCGCAACGATGTAAGCTTGCCTCTTGAACTTGAGCTGTGGCCTCAACTGTTCGAATGCCGGCAGCTCAGAGGCGAGATACATCGGAGCAACGACGACGCCAGCGATAGCCTCGAAGTCGTGATGTTGAAGTACGACCACCAAACCACGGCGGCCACCGACGCTCGGTCCTGTCGCCCAGCAAACGTCGAACTGCTTCATTCAGCGATCCAGTCCGGCGTATACCAGGGTCCATTCCGCTCCAATTCCGCTTTGTCGGCCTCTATCGCGGCGCGGTTGTCGTCGAGCCACCGGGCACGGCGATGCGCACGAAGCTCGTCGCTCAAGGCCTTTTCCAAAAGCGCCGACAGGTTGGTGCCAGCCGCCTTGGCCTCGTCGAGAAGCTCGGCATCGACCGAAAGATTGACGGCGCGCTTGGCGGGCCTGACGCGTTCCTGCACGGGCATACCTCATGCGTATGAGCTATGCGCATGCTAGGCCTGAAAGCCCATGCGCACAACCCCGTCGACGCGAGCGCTTGCGGTCAGCTTCGTCAGGCCATTCCTCTCTCGCCCTGCTTAAACCTCGTCCGGTCCGATCATCTTCTCCGGGCGCACGATGGCGTCGAAGTCGGCGGCCGAAATGCCGGCGGCGAGCGCTTCCTCGCGCAGCGTGGTCCCGTTCTTGTGCGCGGTCTTGGCGATCTTGGCAGCGAGGTCGTAGCCGAATTTCGGCGCCAGCCCCGTCACCAGCATCAGCGAGCGGCCCATCAGCTCCTTGATGTTGTCCTCGCGCGCTTCGATGCCCACGACGCAATTGTCGGCGAAGGAGACCGCGGCGTCGCCGAGCAGCTGCACGGACTGCAGATAGTTGTAGGCCATCACCGGATTGAACACGTTGAGCTCGAAGTGACCCGACGCGCCGGCGAACGTGAGCGCGGCCTGATTGCCGAAGATGTGAACGCAAACCTGGGTCAGCGCCTCGCACTGCGTCGGGTTGACCTTGCCAGGCATGATCGAGGAGCCCGGCTCGTTCTCCGGCAGCTGTAGCTCGCCGAGACCGGCACGGGGGCCCGAGCCGAGGAAGCGGATGTCGTTGGCGATCTTGAAGCACGCGGCTGCCGCCGAGTTGATCGCACCGTGGCTGAACACCATCGCGTCGTGGGCGGCCAACGCCTCGAACTTGTTGGGCGCTGTGACGAACGGCAGGCCGGTGATCACCGCGATGCGCTCTGCCACCTTCTCGGCGAACCCCTTGGGCGCATTGAGACCGGTGCCAACGGCGGTGCCGCCCTGGGCCAGTTCCATCAGGCCCGGCAGCGTCTGCTCGATGCGCAGGATCGCGTTGCCGATCTGGGTGGCGTAGCCGGAGAACTCCTGGCCAAGCGTCAGCGGCGTGGCATCCTGCGTGTGCGTGCGGCCGATCTTGATGACGTGGGCATACTGGTGCTGCTTGTTGACCAGCGCTTCGTGCAAACGTCGCAGGCACGGCAGCAGATGATGCTGAACCTGCTCGGCGGCCGCAATATGCATCGCCGTCGGGTACGTATCGTTCGACGACTGGCTCATGTTGACGTGGTCGTTGGGATGCACCGGCTTCTTGGAGCCCATCGCCCCGCCCAGCATCTCGATCGCGCGGTTGGAGATGACCTCGTTGGCGTTCATGTTGGACTGCGTGCCCGAGCCCGTCTGCCACACGACCAGCGGGAAATGGTCGTTGAGCTTGCCGTCGATCACCTCTTGCGCCGCCGTGACGATGGTCGCCGCGATCTTCGGATCGAGCCGGCCCAGCGCCGTGTTGGCCTCGGCGGCCGCCCGCTTGACGATGCCCAGCGCCCGCACGATCGAAGCCGGCTGACGCTCCCAGCCGATCTTGAAGTTGTTGCGGCTACGCTCGGCCTGCGCACCCCAGTAGCGGGAAGCATCGACCTCGATGGGGCCGAAGGTGTCGGTCTCGGTGCGGGTTTTGGTCATGAATCGGTTCTCGCGCTTGTCACGAAGGATTGATGTGTCCGGTCGATGCGGTCTCCGCGATACCACGCCGCCACGCAGCGCTCCAGTGCCGCCCCGGCGCTGTGCTGCCGCACGCCAACTCAGGCTTGGACAAGGTCCGCACACCCGTTCGCATGCTCCGAGAATTTGCTTCAAATTGATCGACCGGTTTCAGCACTTCCTCAAATGGCTGGGGGTAAAAGTGAACCGGTACTGAAACGCGACGGCAAAAATTGGCGATCATTCCCTTCAAGCGTTTCTCTCAATCGAAAGACATGAGATCGGCACATTAACCACCCCCACACCTGCCCCGCTCTGATGGGAGAGACATACCAACGGGGCATCTCCGCCGGCGTCCGGCGCGCGACACACCCCTGGCGCGAACCCGACGCACGAGTGGACACGGCCGGCGCACGCTCCCTGTAAGAGGAGCGGCGCTGGCTGGCGTGCGTTGATGTGCACCTTGCTTGGGTCCGGCGGCTCATGCCATGCAGCGCCGACCTCGACCGATCCTGGCAGCACCGCGCCCCTCATGATCATCTCCCAAGCCGCGCTGGTGTTCCTTGGCGTATCCGTCGTCGCGACGTCGTTCATATCTGGCGTGTTTGGAATGGCGGGCGGCCTGATCCTGCTCGGCATTTGCCTCGCAGTTCTCGATGTCGCCCCGGCGATGGTGCTGCACGGCACAACCCAGCTTGCCGCAAACGGGTGGCGTTCCTTTCTCTGGCGCGGGCACATCGTCTGGCCGATCCTGGTGCGTTACGCGGTGGCGACGCTTGCCGTGTTCATTTTAATGCGGCTGATCGCCTTCATCCCCAACAAGCCGTTGATCTACATCCTGCTGGGCGTGTTGCCGTTCGCCACCGAATTGCTGCCGAAGCGTTGGATGGCGGACATCCAGAAGCCCGGCGCTCCCTATCTGTGCGGCGCGGTGGTGGGGCTGATGCAGGTCGTGGCAGGCGTAGGTGGAAACATCGTCGACGTGTTCTTCCAGAACTCCAAACTCGACCGCCGCCAGATCGTCGCGACCAAGTCGGCGACGCAGGCGGTTGGGCACCTGATGCGCATATTCTATTTCGGATCGTTCGCGGAGGCCGCGTCCGTCGACATACCGATTTGGGTCTACGGCGCGGCAATCGTGCTGGCGATGCTTGGCACCACGCTCGCGGGCAGGGCGCTGAACCACATGAGCGAGGCGGACTTCCGGCGCTACAGCCTGCGGCTGATCCGCTCAATCGCGATAGTGTTCATCGCGCGCGGCGTTTGGCTGTTGGCGGCCGGCTGAGCGCGGCTATTTCTTACGGAACTGATCCAGCGAAAACACATTCGCTCCGGCTACTTGCTTCCCACCGGCGTCGGGTGCGGCGGGCTCGCTTGCGGTTGGCGCGGGAGCAGGTTTTTTCGTTTCGACGGCGCGGGGTGCGAACACCACGGGGGCCGAGGGCACAAGCTGCGGCTGAGCCGGGGACGGCTGAGATTGAGGTTGCGCCTGTGCTTCGGCCTCTGCGACTGGTTGATCGGATTGCTCCGTCGCGCCCTCGGTCCGCGAACGCGGACGGGTGCGACCGCGACGATCGGCTCCAGCGCGTGCGGCGTTCTCGCCACCCTCCCGGCGGCGGCGCCCGCCAGCGGCTTCCTGTGGATCATCTGCGCCGACATTCTCGCCGAACTGCAGCGTGAAGCGCACGCTGGGGTCGTGGAACACGCGCAACGATGAGAACGGTACGTAGAGGCGTTCGGGGATGCCGTCGAACGTCAGCTTGACCTCGAACCCTTCGTCCGTGGCGGCAAGGTCCCAGAAGCGGTGCTGCAGCACCACCATCATCTCTTCGGGATACTTCTCCCGCAACCGGCGCGACAGCACCACGCCAGGCGCCTGCGTGTTGAAGGCGATATAGAAATGGTGTTCACCCAGCAGGCCCGTCTTGGCCACCTGGTTGAGTACGTTACGCACCACCCCACGCAGAGCGTCTTGGGTGAGTGCGTCGTAGTCGATCGAACTTCCGGTGGTCATAAGGACCCGTGTGTTGGCCGTCAGGCCTTCAGTAACCAACCCGCGAACGGGGCTGAGAAGACCCAGGCGTCGAAGCGTGTTTCGCACCAATGCCGGCCGGAAGCCGATGCCTCCGGGCGATTCCCCTGCGCGCAGTATATGGTCCGAAAAGTGAAATTGCAAAGGCAGTGGTGATGCCGTCCCGCAAGAGTTCGTGAAACTGTTCCCGCGCAAACGCGTGTGCACGCGCGGTTCACCCTTCCACGGCTAGCGCGCAGTAGATGAGCGCATCATGTGCGCGGCATGTGCGCACGGCCAGCCGAAGCGCCGGCAATCGCGCGCTTGCAGGCAAGACCGCGATCGCACCATCGCAATGCAATCTATCGATCACGCTCGCGCAATCGGGCTCGCCGAGGCCGTCGTAGATGCCCCGCCCCGTGATCTTGAGCGCTGCTTCCTTGGCGACCCATAGGCGCAGGAATACATCGCGCGCGGCGGCGAGGTCGAGGTCTTCGATTACCTTTACTTCCGCAGGTGCGTAGTGGTCGCGCGACAGCGATACGACATCGAGGTCGAGCGAATAAGATTCCAGATCAGCGCCGACGCGGCGGTCTGGGGAGAACGCGGCGAGTACGAGGCCGTCGCGGCGCGACAGTGAAATACTGAGCTCAAGGTAGGGCGGCGCCAGCCGTGGACGGCCGCTGGGGCGGCGCTCAATGTCGATGTCGGCCCGGCCGGTCAGCGCACGCAGGTGTGATTCCACGAGCGCGTCTCGCTCGGCCTGCCCCCGTTCCGCGGTCGCGACGAGCACGCCAACAGCCGAGTCAATCGCAAGCACAGTGGTCGCGTCGCCTGCGGCCATAACAATACGCCGCGTCTCGTTGCCCGGCGCCTCTTTGATCGGCGGCTGGGGCTCAGGCCGGGACAACCACCTTCTCCTTGGTCCTGCCGAGCGGCACGGTTGGCCGCACGGAGGCATGTGGATTGACCGCCACCGGTTGTGTCGGCGATCCCCACCAGACCGTGCCGGCGGGGATCGTCTCGCCCTTCATGAGGAGCGAGAGCGGACCGATCTGGGCGAAATCCTCGATCTTGGTGTCGTAGAGGATCGTGGTTCCGCTGGCGATCGTGACGCCCTTACCGATATCGATGCGGCCGACCTTCATCACGCGATCCTCGTAGAGGTGCGTCTGGATTTCGGCCTGCATGTTGATCGCCGCGAAGTCGCCGATGCGGATGCAATCGAATTCGGTCAGGTCGGTCGAGTTGATGTAGACGCCCTTGCCCACCTTCATGCCGTATGGCTTCAGGAGCCACGGCAGGAACGGCGTACCTCGCAGGTACTCGAGCAGCACCTTGCCGGCGAGGCCGCCGTAGAACACCGCGACCGCCTCCGTGCGCATCGCCCACCATGACCACATCGGCTTCATGATCGGCCGGTAGATGCCCATGAAGATCCATTTGAAGGACACTGAGAAGAGGTACATCAACAGCGAGTTTACGACACCGGCAGCCATGAAGATGGCGAGCGCGGTGCCGTAATTTCCCTTGTCGATCGGGATCGCGATCATATCGGCCGTGATATAGGCGATCGTGATCAGAACCGCGGTGGGAAACGACGTGTGCATCGCCTCGAAGATGGTGCGCCACCACAGCATCCGCTTGGGCGGCTCGTAGGTCCAGTTTCCCGAAAGCACGACCTTCTGGCGATTCGGAAGCTGGATGGCAGGGCTGCCGAACCACGTCTCCCCGGTCTTGACGTGGAGACTGTCGGGCATGCGTGACTTCACGCCGATCAGTGCGTCGTCCTCGATCACACTGCCTTGGGCCACGACGCAATTGTTGCCGAAGAACACGCGGTCGCCCGTCTTCAGCCGTTTCAAGATCATCCAACCGCGGTGGATGTCCTCGTCGCCGAAGATCGTCTGGTCGCCGATGAAGTTGTTCTCGCCCATCTCGATCAGGTCGTAGCGACCGGCGAAATTGGCGGAGATCTCCGTGCCGCGGCCAAGCTTGCAGCCCATCAGCCGGTACCAGTTGCGCATGAACACGGTGGCGTAGAGCGAGTTCAGTGTCTCCAGCAGCGATTCCACCATCACGCCGAGCATCCACTTGCGGAAGTAGAAGCTCGAGTAGATCGAGTAGCTGCCTGGCTGCACGCGATCCGGCAGCAGAATCCAGCGCATGATGACGGCAACGCCCATCGACACGAATACGAGGGCGAGCGCGGCGGGCCAGGCGTAGATCGGCACGAGATGCCAGGGGACGACATAGTCCATCTCGCCGCTCGTCCAGTTGTCGATGTTGTAGAGGACATAGAACGCCGGAAAAATCGGCAGGAGGCCGATCATCATGATGAGGTTATAGCCGAAGAAGTAGCCGATGCCCTGCCACCAGCGCGTCGCCTCGCTGATTTCGGGATGAGCCGGCAGCGACGCGGGGTCGACCATGCCGATCTTCTTACTTGGCGAGCCGTCCCAGCGTTCGTATGCGCCGACCACGGTGCCGGGTGCGATAGCGGTGAGGTCGCCCAGCTCGCAGGCTTCGCCAAGCTTGGCGTTGTGCCCGATGACGCAGCCATTGCCGATGTGCGCGTCGGCGCCGATGTCGATCGTACCGACATAGACGAGGTTGCCGATCACCTCGACGTTGGCGAGCTTTACCTTCGCGCCAAGACTAGCGCGCGGGCCGAACGTGATGAGATCGATCGCACCTTCCTCGAACTCGTTGATGATCGCATCGCGGCCGACTTTGGCACCGAGCGCCCTGAGGTAGATCCGCATCAGCGGCGTGCCCTGCAGGAATTTGTGCTGCGTGAGGTGGACGATGCGTTCCATCAACCAGAGGCGGTAATAGTACCAACCCCACAGCGGGTAGACGCCCGGCTTCGTCCGTCCGATCACCAGCCATTTCAAGATGACGACCAGCACCTTCGCGCCCATGTTGAGCGCGACATAGACCGTGCACAGGATCGACACCTCGAGCAGCAACGGCGTCTCGTCGCGCACCAGGTAGATCGACGACAGTAGAAGGCCCATCCACTGGACGGTCACGATCGCGATGATGAACGGCAGCGCGATGAGCTGCCCCAGACCGCAGAAGAAGCGCCTGTAGAACGGCGGGGGCTCGAACGTGATATCGACCTTGGCGCCGGAGGAGGCCGCGCGCTGGTCGATCGCTTCGCCGAGCTTGCGCAGCGTGCGCAGCGAATACATGTCCTGCAGGGCGATCGAGGCCAGCCCCGGCTGCTTGCGCAAATCGGAAACGAAGCGCGCGGCCAGTAGCGAGTGCCCGCCGAGGTCGGTGAAGAAGTCGGCGTCGAAATCGATCACCGGAATCCCGAACACGGCCTTGGCGGCGGTGAGCAGCCGGGCCTCGGTCGGTGTGTTCGGTTCTTCCTGCTCGCCGGTCTGGATGGCAACCGCGAGCGGCAGCGCGGCTAGCGCCTTACGGTCGACCTTGCCAGACGCCATGCGCGGTAGCGTCTCGTGCGACTGCCAGATCGGCGGCACCATGTACGGCGGCAGTTTCGTCGCCAACGACTTCTTGGCCGCTTCGATATCGAAGTTCACGTCGCCGGACACGATGTGGGCGACCAGCGTGTCTCCCGCCGTCGGGTGCTGATGGACGGCCACGGCCGCGGTACGCACGCCCGGTTCGTCGGCGATCAGGCTTTCGATCTCGCCGAGCTCGATGCGGTAGCCGCGGATCTTGACCTGATCGTCGATGCGCCCGTGAAAAGCGAAGCGGCCGTGCGCGTCGATGCTGACCGCGTCGCCCGTGCGGTACAGGATCGGGTCGAGCGTGGAAGCGGGATCGAACGGATTGGCCACGAACTTCTTGGCCGTCATCTCGGGCAGGTTGATGTAACCCTTGGCCACGCCGGGTCCACCGACGACAAGCTCTCCCGTCGCGCCGAGGGCCACGAGTTTCAGGTTCTCGTCGCAGACATACGCGGTGTAGTTCGCGATCGGCCGGCCGATGGTGACGGGATCGCCGGGCTTCAGCTCGGCATAAGTGGCCACGACCGTCGTCTCGGTGGGGCCATAGGTATTGAACAGGTGGCGCCCGGGCTTGGCGAAACGTTCGACCAACGCCGGCGGGCAGGCCTCGCCGCCGAGCACGATCACGCGCAGCGACGGCACATCGCGCTCGAACATCGACAGCAGCGTCGGCACCGTGTCGATGACGGTGACGCCTTCCTGCTCGATGATCTCGGGCAACCGGTCGGTCTCTTTCACGACTTCGATCGTGGCGACCTTCAAGGTGGCGCCGACGAGATAGGGAACGAAGATTTCCTCGAGCGACAAGTCGAACGCGACCGAGGCCTGCTGCAGCACGATGTCGGTTTCGCGGAAGCCAAGCGCCTCATTGCCCGACCGCAGATAGTGACAGATGTTGCGGTGGGTGATGACGATGCCCTTGGGCTTGCCGGTGGAGCCCGAGGTATAGATGGCGTAGGCGGGGCTCTCCGGCGTCGCCTTGGCGATCGCATCCGGTGTGCCAGCGGCAGAGAGCAGCGTCTCGAGCGTGGCGACTTGCGCTGACAGCTTGGACGTCTCGCTCGCCATTGCCGCGTGTGAAACGAGCAACTTGGCGCCGCAGTCGGCGAGGCAGGAAGCAACGCGATCGGCGGGGGCTTCGGCGTCGAACGGGATATAGGCGGCGCCGGCCTTTAGAATGCCGATCAAGGCGACATGCAGATCGAGCGAGCGCTTCAGCCAAAGCCCCACGAAGTCGCCCGGGCGCACACCACGCGCGGCAAGTACGGCGGCCACCTGATCGGAGCGTTTACCGAGTTCGCCATACGTCAGTTTCTCGGCGGAACCGATCAACGCCAGCGCGAGTTTCTGCGGATCCTTGGCCGCGGACGCGCGAAAGATATCCACAAGCGTCTCATCGCGCAGCAGGTGCGGGAGTTGGAGGCCGAGAAGCACCGATTGCTCAGGGGCCAGTCGCGCAGTATCCATTCCAGTGTCCATCGGCCCCGTATCCATCGGCATGTCGGCCCCGCCGCTCGAGGCCCCTCCCCACGCGAAGATTATAAACTGGCCCTTGTGCCGGGCCTTACCGCATACCAAAGTAGTCGGCCACCATCTTGCCGACGCAACGCCCCTACCCCTGATCGCGCATAGGGCTCCCACTTGCAAGTGGAGTCAACGATCACGGTCACCGTTCGTTACGCAAGTCAGGCGGCCGAGGCGAGAAGTCGCTTCTTACGAGAGCACCATTCCTGCCCATCAGTTCGGATCGCCGGCTGCCCCGCGGCTCTTGCTGACAACGGACATGGAAGGGTAACAAAACCCACATGATCTCCCGCCGCTCTACAGGAGGATTACCATGCTCAAGCTGTATCGGGCCGGCAACTCAATCTGCACGCAAAAGGTGCTGATTACACTTGCGGAGAAGTGGCTGCAGTACGAGACCCAGGATATCGACCTTTTCAACAACGAGCAGTACCGACCGGAGTATCTGGCCATCAACCCCAAAGGCGTTGTGCCCGCGCTTGCCCACGAAGGCCATATCGTCACGGAATCGACCCTGATCTGCGAATATCTCGACGACACCTTTCCCGCGCCACGCTTTATCCCCCAGGACGCCTACGCCCGCACGTTGATGCGCAAATGGAGCAAGGCAGTCGATGAGGGCCTGTTCGAGGCCACGCGCGAGCTCAGTTTTTCCGCGATGTTCCGCGAACGCATGCGCGGCATGAGCGAGGCCCAGCGCGAGGCGCGCTTTCGCAACGTCGGCGATCCCAACAAGCGGGCGCGCTTCATGTCGACCTATGAACTGGGCGTGGAGAGCCCCTACGTGCTGCAGGCGATCGCCGCCTACGAGGTGGCGTTCCGCGACATGGAAAAGGCGCTGGCAGGTCCGTCCCGGGCGGCCAAGGACTGGCTTGTCGGTGACCAGATGACACTCGCCGACATCAACCTGATGCCGTTCGTGGCTCGCCTTGCCTATCTCGGACTGCTCGACATCTGGGTGGCCGAGCGGCCCGGCGTGCTGGGCTGGTGGGCCCGAGTTCAGGAACTGAGTAGCTTCCGTACTGCTGTGCCCGGGCCCCTCAGCGAACGCGAGCGGGAGGCCATGGCAACCTACGGCGCCCGCATTCATGAAAGAGTTAGGGAGCGTCGCCAAGCCTATCTCGACCAGCTCGCCGTACCATCGGCGGCCGCCTGACGTGGAGATACGGGTGTTCAGTACATAGATCGGTCGTTCATCCACAACTATCCGATGTTTCCGCTGGTTGTCGGCACTTGCCGGTCGTCGGTATTCAGACGAATGCTATTGTTCCAACGGCGTCCTGCCACGACGCAACCCGCATGCAACGTGCTTCGCTCATCCTCGGGCTGTCAGTAGCTTTTGGACTTGTCTGGTTTTGATAGCACACGACTTGGCCGCTTCGGCGGGTTCGGATGATCATCGGCGGAAGCAGGGGACGCCGATGATGTCGAGAGAGGCGCGAGCCGTCAGGCGGCGCACCTCTTGGCTTTG
>CAMDPA010000059.1 GCA_945903565.1 Devosia equisanguinis
ACAAGCCGCCGAACGAGGCAGATCAACCCCTGACGCGTTGCACGACGATTTCACCTGCGCCGATCCGGTCACGCCGGACGGAACGATGCCGCGCGCCAACGGCCACCGTGGTCAACGCCATCGCCCTGGTGCATGATCCGGGCTAGCTCTGCGCCGGGCTTTGCTTCCCGAGGCGAAGGCCGATCCAGCGATCGAGCTTTGAACGCAGAACGCGCGGGCCGTCGAACAGCGCGCGGCGTGCCGATGGCGGCATCGCCAGCAGGGCAACCTTGAGCCTGGGCCGGAGCAGGCCGTGCCAGCCCTTGATCACGAGCCGGCCGCGCGCGGTGAACGGCACGCCATAGGCGCGGACCTCGATGGTGGCGTTGGCGACGCTCGTTTTGTAGGGCATCGCGGGCACCAGCAGGTCGACGGTCGTGATGCCGCGTTGGGCCGCGGTCGCGACGACGTCTTCCAAATGCAGCCGGCCAGGGCTGAAGTCGTCGTAGGCCGGATTTTTCCAGGCCATGAAGGCGTAGTAGCGGCCTTGGTGCTCGAAACCCCAGTGCAGCGAGAGATCGACAGGCGCCGTGGAATCCGATGGTTCGAGGCCGAGCCGCATGGCGAGCACGCCGGGTGCGCCGCGCAGTCCGTGCGTCAGCCCATCGACGACGGCGGTGAATGCAGCGTCGGCGAACGCCGTCGAGGACAATCCGCCGGCGGCGAGCCATGCGGTGCGGCCGTCGAAGCAGCGCTCGATCGCGCCGGCGCGTTCGGCGGGAGCGGTTATCACGTCGTGGACGATGCGGCCTTCGCGGCCAAGCCGATTGCGGTAGTTGCGCAGATTTTTGCGCGTCTTGGCGGTGAGCGAACGGCGATACGCGTCGTGACCGCCGGGCTCGCCGAGCGCGATCGCCGGCGCGTGCTCGATCGTTCCGATGGCGGTTCCGATGCGATCGAGCCGGGCGCACAAGGGCGAATCCGCGCGCACCTTGCGCAGGACGAGGCCGTCGATGCGCCAGCGGGACAGTTCGGCGAATGCGATGTCGAGCACCGCCGACGCGTCGCAATCGCCTGCGATCAGGATGTCGGAATACTGACCGAACGGCTCGCCGAGGTCCTGGGCGAAGCGGCCGGAAGCGCTGGTTCGTATTGCGAGTGGCCAGATCGCGACGATGCGGCCGTCATCGCGCACGACCAGTATGCGGTGCTCGACCGAAACATCAGATGCAACAGCCGCACGAGTGCGCCAGAGGTAGAGGCACCAATCGTGCGATTGGAAGAATACGGCGCCGTTTTGCTGTTGTTCCAGCGCACGCCATGCCGCCGCGATTGGCGCGACGTCGTCGATCCCAAGCATGGTTTCGATGGTGAGCCGCGACGGCTCCGCGCAAGACCTATTGGCCGGCTGCATGTCGCGCGCCCGTTATCGCGTGAGATCGAAGGGCGGAATCGGGCGCACGCACCACGGCGCGTCCAGGTCGACCTTGAAATCGACCTTGAAGTGATGTTTGCGGGCCTTCTGCATTCCCGCCGCCTTCCATGCGGCCGCAAGACCAAAGCGGGCCCACATGCCCGGACCCGATTCAGGCCGAGACAGGGACTTCGCGCCGAGCCGGCCGCGCATGATGCCGTTGGCGTAGTTCACGGCGTAGGCGTTGCGCAGATCGTTGGTCCAATGCTCCGTCGTGAACGAGACGTTGAGGCAGTCGGCGTTGACGATGCGATGCGGGCCGTTCAACGGCCAGTGCAGCATGCGGCCGGGCGCGAGGTCGATTACCTCGGCGTACTCGTCGAACCAAGGCTCGTATTTCAGCGAGATCTCGTGGGCCTCGCCGAGCACAATCCGCTCCAGCGCGTCCTGCGGCAGGAACGGCGCGGTGTTGGGATAGAGGTAGACGCGCTTGTGCCCGCGCACCTGCCACAGCGTCTGGCCGGGCACGTCGGCGTGATAGTAGACCTGCACCTTCGGCGAGGAGATCAGGATCGAGAGCTTCTGCTTGTAGCTCTTGAAGCCGGGCATGCGCGCTTCGAACTCGTCGTAGATTCCCCTGAGCATGGCGCTGTACTGCGGATCATAACGGCCGGGGTCCTGGATCAGGATCCAGATATGGCCGCGACGAACCGCCTCGATCGCCTCCGCGCCGGAGAGGCCGTCGACGATGCCCTCGCGGCGGGTGCGCGGATCGTGGGTCGTCACGTCCATCGTGTTGACGTGATACGAGCCGGCGGGCGCGCGCTCGATCAGGCTCGCCAGGGCGTCGTCGGTGAACAGCGGCGAGGCGGCGAAGGTGTGGCCGAGGTTGACCGTGTGCCGGCCGAACAGCTCGGTGTGCCGGTTCGAGAAATCAGTGAGCACAGACTGTGTCATATCGAGACGATCCCGCAGATTGGTGTGCGCGCGGAGCCCTCCTGGGGAGCACTCCAGCGTTTGCCAGTTACGGGATGCAGGACTGGGGCCAACGCAAAATGGGGCGGCTCGATTTTCGCGGGGTCCAGGGTGAGGCTGGGAATGTCGGGGCTACGCCACCGACTCGTAGGCTGGGTCAAGCACGTCGATGCGGAGCATCGCTCCGCGATGAGGCGCGACCCAGCAATCCACGACGGCGCGCAAAATGCTGGGTCGCGCGAAAGCTTGACCCAGCCTACGCTACCGCTACTTCACCGTCACCAAACTCTGAACGAGCTTCAAAACGTCCGGCGGTGTCTGCAGCGTGTCGGTCGAGATCTTGTCGACTTGTTCGCCGGTCAGCGGCTCGATCATGATGTTGCGCTTCTTCATCAAGTCGATAAACGCTGCATCGGCAATCATCGCGTTGAAGGCCTTGCGCAGGGCGGCGAGGCGGGCGGGCGGCACGTTCGGCGTGGTGATGATCGAGCGGCCGATTTCGGCCGAGGCGGCGACGGCGGTGAGCACGGCCTTGCCGTCCGCGCTCGTGGCAAGCTCGGGAAGGGCTGCGACGTGCGGCAACAGCGCGTGACGGGTGAGGGCCGCCTGATAGACCATCGGCGCCTTGCGCTCGAGAATCCAATCGGGGTTGCGCACGAGCATGGTGGCAATGCCGATCGAGCCGATCAGGTCGACCTCCTTGCGCTCGGCGGCCAGCAAAACGTCGTTCGAGCCCTTGTAGCCGAACACGATCTTGAACTTCGAGCCGGCGTACATGTTGAGCGCCGTCGGCAGCAGGTAGCCCGGCGAGGCGGCACCCGTCGCGCCGACCACGATCTCCTTCTTGCGGGCGTCCTCGAAGTCCTTGAACCATGCGCCGGGAACGCCCGCGCCGAGGTCGATGTTCGATACGAGGCGGCCGATATACGGCATCTTCGACGCGTCGAGGTCCTTCTGCTCGGTGCTCATCGCGTAGTCGAGCGGAAGCGTCTGGGCGAGGCTGCCGAACGAGGTGCCGTCTTGCGGGGCGACGGCGTAGAGATACTTGGCGGCGATGAAGCTGCCGGCGCCGGTCATGTTCTGGGCGATGATCGTGGGATTGCCCGGTACGAACTTGCCGAAGCTCTCCGCGAACACGCGGCCGTAGATGTCGTAACCGCCGCCCGGCGCGTAACCGATGATAATGCGGAGCGTCTTGCCCTTGTAGAAATCGGCGACGGGGTCCTGGGCGGCGGCCGGCAGAGCGGATGCAAGTGCCGTAAGGCCGAGCGCGAGCCAGCCAGCTCCGAGTCGATAAAAGTGACGCATGATCTCCGTCTGCCCCTTCAGTGCCACGGCGCGCAGGCCGCTATCTGTAGGCGGTGATGTAGCACGCACGCTGTTGGGAAGGCATCCCCGATGCTGCGGCGGAGTGGCATGACGGGACGAGCCAGATCCGTGCAACCTCAACGCTTCTGATCGCTGAAACGCTCCTTCAGCGGGCCCCACACCTTTTCGCCGGAGAACGTATGGCTCTCGGCGGCGGTCTTGGCGACGTTCGTCTCCGGTGGCTTGACCCACGCCACGTCCGGCAGCGCGTCGATCGGATCGGCGGCAAGCGCGAGAATGGCCGCTTCCAGAGCCGCTTCGACCGATGGGTAATGGCCCTGCTCGACCTGCGCCTTGAGAATGGCTTCGAGCTCTGGCTTCAGTTGGATCTTCATTATGTCTCCTCTTGCGGGATTATACGCCGGGCAGCTGGTCAGCGCTATCGGTCGCGTGCGGCACGTAGTTTGACGCGGGGCAGTGTCGACAGGGACAAGCCCGGAAGCTGTCGCTATAACCGGCGCCGATATCAGGATTGAGACGCTGCTTACCGGCGCGCGGGAGAATTCTTTATGGGCAATGGCGGCAGTAGCGTCGGCATCATCGGCCTGGGGCTGATGGGCACCGTGATGGCGCGGCGGCTCAAGGTGGCTGGGCTCGACATCGCCGGATACGATGTGCGGGCCGAGGCGCGGGCGATGTTCGGCGATCTCGGCGGTCGTCCCGTCAACAGCGTCGCCGGCATTGCACGAAGCTGCGGCCGCGTGGTGATCTCGGTGTTCGACACGGGCCAGGTCGAGGACGTGATCGAGGGGCCGGGCGGGCTGCTGTCCGTGCCGGCGGGCGAACGCGCCGTGAAGATTGCGATCAATACCAGCACCTGCGAGCCCGGCCGCATCGCCCGGCTGGCGGAGCGCGCCGCCGCGCAGGGCCTGCAGGTCGTGGAGTTGCCGATCTCGGGCACCAGCCAACAGGTGGCGCAAGGCGACGGCGTCGGGCTCGTCGCGGGCGATCCGGCGGCGGCGGAAGCGGTGCGCGATGTGATCGACGCGATCTGTCCACGCACGTACTTCATGGGCGCGTTCGGTAATGGCACGAAGACCAAACTGGCGATCAATCACATCCTCGGGCTCAACCGCGCAGCGCTCGCCGAAGGGTTGGTGTTCGCGGGCCGTCTCGGCTTGCCGCTGGAACCGTTCCTAGAGGCGGCGAAGGGATCGGCGGCGTACTCGCAGATCATGGATGTGAAGGGCGGCAAGATGATCGCGCGGGATTTCAGCCCGCACGGAAAGGTCGGCCAATCCGCCAAGGATTTTGGCTTGATCCTCGATGCCGCGAAGTCCCGGGGCCAATCGCTGCCGCTGGCCGACGTGTACGCGGCGCTGATGGCGGGCTGTATCGCCGCCGGCGAGGCCGAACTCGATAACTGCGCCGTCATCGCCGAAATCGGCCGGCGCGGGGAGCAGAACCGTACATGATGCCGACGACCCCGCCGGTAGACGGCACGCCGGGTCCCCGCAAGGCGGCGACGACGTTCGTGCTGATCACGATCCTGCTCGACGTGCTGGCGCTCGGCATCTCGATCCCGATCCTGCCCAAGCTCGTCGAGACCATGCTCGGCGGCGACACCGCGCGGGCGGCAATCCTGTTCGGGGTGTTCGGCACCGCGTTCGCGCTGATGCAGTTCCTGTTCCAGCCGGTGCTCGGCGCGTTGTCGGACCGCTATGGCCGGCGCCCGGTGATCCTGTTCTCGAACCTGGGGCTCGGGCTCGACTACATCCTGATGGCGTTGGCGCCAACGGTGTGGTGGCTCTTCGTGGGGCGCGTGATCGCCGGCATCGCGGCCTCGAGCTTCTCCACGGCGACAGCCTACATCACCGATGTGACGCCGCCTGAAAAGCGGGCGGAGGCGTTCGGCTTGATCGGCGTGGCGTTCGGCGTCGGGTTCGTGATCGGGCCGGCGGTGGGCGGGCTGCTCGGCACGATCGATCCGAGGCTGCCGCTGTGGGTGGCGGCGGGATTCAGCCTAGCCAATGCCGCGTATGGATATTTTGTGCTGCCGGAGTCGCTCGCCAAGGAGAACCGTTCGGCGTTCCGCTGGAAGATGGCCAATCCGATCGGCTCGCTGAAACTGCTGCGTGGTCATCCCGAGCTGCTGGGGCTGTCGGGGGCGATGTTCCTCTATCATCTCTCGCACACCGTTTTTCCATCGATCTTCGTGCTGCATGCGGGCTACCGGTTCGGCTGGGGCGAGGGGATGGTCGGGCTCGGGCTCGCCGGGTTCGCGGTGTGCTCGGCGGTGGTGCAGGGTGCGTTGATCCGGCCGGCGGTGAAGCACTTCGGCGAACGCAAGATGCTGCTGTTCGGCATGGTGGCGGGCACTGTCGGCTTTCTCGTGCTCGGGCTGGCGGAGACAAGTTTTCTGTTCTGGCTGGGAATGCCGATCCTGGCGCTGTGGAGCTTCATCGGGCCCGCCGTGCAGGGGATCATGTCGCGTCATGTAAGCGCGTCCGAGCAGGGCCAACTGCAAGGCGCGAACGGCGCGATCGCAGCCTTTGCCGGGCTGCTGGGGCCGTCGATCTTCACGCAGCTGTTCGCGATGGCGATCGCCTATGCGGGCATGCGATACGCGGGCGCGCCCTATCTGCTGGCGGGCGCGTTCTTGATGGCGGCCGGTGCGCTCGCATGGTGGGTGATGCGGGCGAATGGGACGGGGGAGAAGGCATAGGCGGCATCAGCGCACGTCGGCTTGTGCCGGGATGGGTTCGGCCGCTGCCGTGGGTGGGGCTCTCGCAGCCAGCCACGTGGTGTGTTGCGCCGGCGTCCATTCCGGCGGTACGGCGCTGCGGCCGACGTGGGAGGCACCTTCGAATGTGCATTTCGTGGTCGGCGGCACACCACATCGGCTGTAAAGCTGTTTGTGAGCGACGCAGTGGCCTTTCGAATCGCGATAGCCAGGACCGCCTCGGCAAGCGCAGCCCGAACAGGTCTCGGCTGCGGCTTCCCCTGCGAGGAAGGCCATCGGCAACACGGTCAGAATGAAAACGGTAACACGCATGGACATGGGAAACCGGCTCGCAGCCGTCGGCAGATGACACGTTCAGGTATCGTAGCCGTTTTGTTCACGGCGACGCAATCGGGAAAATTGGGAGTTGAGGTTGAACGTAAACAACAAAAGCAGTGACGCCGCAACGACGCGCCACGTCGCCCAGTTCATCGCCGACACGCGCGCCAGCGCATTGCCAGCCGAAGTCGTCGCACTCGGCAAGAAGTCGATCCTCGACGGGCTCGGGCTTGGGTTATCCGGTTCGATCGCGAAGTCGGGCGAGATCGTCGTCGCCTATCTCGACACCCTCGGCCTCAAGCCGGGCGCCGCCACGGTGATCGGCACCAGCCTGCGCGTGCCCGCGCGCTTTGCAGCGTTCGCCAACGGCATCGCGATCCACGCCGACGACTACGACGACACGCAGCTCGCGGTGGCATCGGACCGCGTCTATGGCCTGCTCACGCATCCAACGGCGCCCGCATTGCCCGCGGCGCTTGCCGTCGCGGAAGCACGCGGCGCCAGCGGCAAGGCGGCGATGCTCGCGTATCACCTGGGCGTCGAGGTCGAGTGCAAGATCGCGGAGGCGATCGATCCGCGCCACTACACGACTGGCTTCCACACCACCGCCACCTGCGGCGCGTTCGCGGGTGCTGCTGCCGCGGCAAGCCTGATGGGACTCGATGCGGAACAAACCGCGCGCGTGCTCTCGCTCGCCGCCAGCCAGGCGGCCGGATTGCGCGAAAACTTCGGCACGATGACCAAGCCATTTCACGCCGGGCGCGCGTCTGAAAGCGGCGTCGTCGCGGCCGAGATGGTGCAACTCGGCTGGACCGCGACCGACAAGGGCCTCGAAGCCCCGCGCGGTTTCTTCAAGGCCGCAGGTGGCGGGTTCGATCCAAGCGCGATCACCGGCAAGCTCGGCGCGCCCTGGACGTTCGCGACCCCCGGCATATCGATCAAGCCGCATCCGTCCGGCTCGCTCACCCATCCCGGGATGACCGAGATGCTGCGGCTCATCAAGGCGCATGGCATCAAGGCGGCGGACGTCGTGCGCGTGCGCGTCGGCACCAACTCGAACATGCCCAACACGCTGATCCACAACCGACCCACCGATGAGCTGCAGGCCAAGTTCTCGATGCAATTCTCGATGGCGATCCTATTGCTCGCAGGCCGCGCCGGTCTTGGCGAATACACCGACGAGATGACCCATCGCGCCGACGTGAAGGCGATGATCGAGCGGATCGATTTCGTCGTCGACGACGAGGCCGAGAAGGCCGGTTACCATAAGATGACGACGCTGCTCGACATCGACCTGAAGGACGGCCGCCGTATCTGCGGGCGCGCCGATTTCGGCAAAGGCAGCCCGTCCGATCCGCTGAGCTACGACGACGTCGCCGAGAAAATGCGCGAGTGCTCGGACTATGCGCGCTGGCCCCGCGCCAAGGCGGAAAAGGTGATCGCGATGGTGCGCGACCTCGAAGAGCTGCCGTCGATCGAGCGGTTGATGGCGCAGTTGCGCTCGTAGCCCAAAATGCTTCCGTCATCCTCGAACTGCGACGGCGCTTCAGCCGGAGCTGTTCGGGGACCCAGCGCAAAAAGTGCCGAAGGCTCGATATCCGTTTCCTGTTCACGAAGCGGGCTTCGCCCGAGTCTTACGCTGGGTCTCCGACGCTCGTTCGCCTTCGGCTCACTTCGGTCGAAGATGACGGTCAATGTTTATGCGCCCCGTAACTGGCCAGCGTAATCGGGTGCGACTACACTAAGGAGAGGCCGCTCAACAACTGAATCGAAATCGGCGGAGTTGACTGGCGGTTCCATCCTACATTTCGTCACCCCGGCGGAGGCCGGGGCCCAGGTCACGTCACATCAGGGGATCGCATTGAATTTCGCAAGACCCTGAAGCGCCGCAGTTTTTCACCTTCCAACTCACGCATACTCGAAGGTGAACTGGGTCCCGGCCTTCGCCGGGATGACGAAAATTTCTAGGTGGCTTAGATGTTGATCCATCGAGAAGTAGGATCACTTGTTTATCGGAGTGTCCTAAGCCGACAGCACGACTGAAAAGGATGCCGTAGCGATGCCGTTGAGCGACAAAATCAAGAGCCTCATCAACAACGCCTGGGACGATGGTTATCCCTGCATGCTGGCGACCACGGGTGCGAACGGGCCGAACATCAGCCCCAAGGGCAGCATGCTCGTGTTCGACGATCAGCACCTCGCCTACTGGGAGCGCTCGAAGAAGACCGCGCTCGAAAACCTCTCGCATGACCGCCGCGTCGTCGTGATGTATGCAAACTTCAAGGCGCAGCACGATGGCGTGCTCGAATCGGGCTTCCTGCGCTTCTGGGGCACCACGGAACTGCACGAGTCCGGCCCCGTGCATCAGGCGATCTTCGCCAAGCTCACCAAGCGCGAGCAGGAGCACACCGGCGCCGACACCGGCATCGGCGTCCTCATCAAGATCAATCGCGCCGCCGACGTGCGCGGCAAGCCCATAATGTGAGCCGACATGACCACCCACGACAAGATCACCGACGCGACGACCGAGCAGATGCTGACGCTCGGCCGTCGCGCGCGCGCCGCCCAGCGCGAGATCGCGCTGGCCTCGTCCGAAGCGAAGGCCAAGGCCCTGCTGGCCGCCGCGGCCGCCATGCGTGATTCCGTGCAACCGATCCTGGACGCCAACGCCAAGGACGTCGCGGAAGCGCGCGCCGGCGGCATGGCGCCCGCGTTCGTCGACCGGCTGGTGCTCGACAAGGGCCGCGTCGAGGCCATCGCCAAGGGGCTCGAAGCGATCGCCGCATTGCCCGATCCGGTCGGCGCCGCACTCGCGGAGTGGACGCGGCCCAACGGCATGACGATCGCCCGCGTGCGCGTGCCGATCGGCGTCATCGGCATTATCTTCGAGAGCCGGCCGAACGTCACCGCCGATGCTGGCGCGCTGTGTCTTAAGGCCGGCAACGCCGCGATCTTGCGTGGCGGCTCCGACAGTTTCCATTCGAGCCAGGCGATCCATGCCTGCCTCGTCGCGGGCCTGCGCGCGGCCGGGCTACCGGAGGCCGCGGTCCAGCTCGTGCCGACCAAGGACCGAGCGGCGGTTGGCCACATGCTGAAAGGCCTTGGCGGCGCCATCGACGTGATCGTACCGCGCGGCGGCAAAAGCCTTGTCGCGCGCGTGCAGGAGGAAGCGCGTGTACCCGTGTTCGCGCACCTGGAAGGCATCTGCCACACCTATGTCGACCGCGACGCCAACCCCGATATGGCGCTCGCTCTCGTGCTGAACGCCAAGATGCGGCGCACCAGCGTTTGCGGCGCGACCGAAACCTTGCTGGTCGACAAGGCAGCGGACGCCGCCATCTTGCCGCGCCTGGTCAAAGCCCTGCTCGACGCCGGCTGCGAGGTGCGCGGCGACGCCGCCGCACTGACGGCTGATTCCCGCGTGAAGCCCGCCACCGAGACCGACTGGTCGACCGAATATCTCGACGCCATCATCTCGGTGAAGCTCGTGGACGGGGTCGACGATGCCGTCGCCCACATCGCCAAGTACGGGTCGCAGCACACCGATTGTATCGTCACGGAGCAGCAGGCAACCGCCGAGCGCTTCCTGACCCACGTCGATTCCGCGATCGTGCTGCACAACGCCTCCACCCAATTCGCCGACGGTGGTGAGTTCGGCTTCGGCGCGGAGATCGGCATCGCCACCGGCCGGCTGCACGCCCGCGGCCCGGTTGGCGTCGAGCAGCTCACCACGTTCAAGTACATCGTGCGCGGCAATGGCCAAACGCGGCCTGGTTAATCTCGTGGAGGCATGGCCTGGATAACGCTGCCCGCAATTCGCCTCGACACGGGATGGGTTATCTGGTTCATTTTCGCGTGCGTTCGCATATCGCTAATATGCTCAAAATAAACATAAGAAGAGTGATCGCGTTGGAGCCGCTCGACTGATGCCAGGCAGGTCCGTGCCAGCGAGCTTCGGCTCCGTCCGCGTAAGGCCGCCGTTGATCCAGCCGGGTCAGCGGGTCGGAGTAATGGGCGGTAGCTTCAATCCCCCGCACGACGGCCACGCCCTTGTCTCCCGCACCGCGCTGCGGCGACTCGGGCTGGATCAGCTGTGGTGGGTGGTGACGCCCGGAAATCCCCTCAAGCAAAACAACGGGTTACCTCCCGCGCGCGACCGCATGGCTTTGTGCCACAAGCTCGCCCAGGACAACCGGATGCGGATTACCTCCTTCGAGGAGGACCTGCACACGCCCTACACCGCCGCGACCATGGCGTTCCTGATCCGCCGCTATCCGCAGGTCCACTTCTGCTGGATCATGGGCGCGGACAACCTCGCCTCATTCCACCGCTGGCAAAGTTGGCGCGATATCGTTCGCAACGTGCCGATCGCGGTGGTCGACCGTCCCGGCTGGCGGCTGCGGGCGCTTGCTTCGCCGGCCGCGCACTGGATGCGGCGCAGCTACGTGCCCGAGCACCGCGGCGCCAGCCTGCTGACAAAATCCGCGCCGTCGTGGACATTCCTGACCGGCCCGCTGTCGAAACTCTCCTCGACCGAGCTGCGGCGAACGGTGGCGAAAACCGATGAGACCGCGCAACTCGTGCGGGTTCAGATGCCGCTCCGGCGCGCGGCTGGGGGCTGAGGGGCTCAGGCCAATTGGCGCTAACTCTGGCTTTTAGGAAGCCATAACCTCTCCGCTGCGTCCCCGGACAAGCGATCCGACCGTTAGGTCGGAGTGCGAAGATCCGGGGTCTTCACCCCTACCAGAAGGGTCAAGATCCCGGATAGCCTCGCTGCGTAGAATTGCCAGCGACTGCTGTGCGTACTCGCACAGGATCACTGCCTGCGGCTCGGCTTCCGGGAACGCAGACTGAGGGGGAAGGTCTCAAAGTTGGCGCTCCAGGGCTCAGCCCGCCAGCTCTCGCCCGCGCTTGGCTGCAGCGAGAACGGCCTTGGTCAATAGCGGCTGCAAGCCATCCCCGGCCATCAGTACGTCGAGTGCCGCAGCAGTGGTTCCGCCGGGCGATGTCACGTTCTTGCGCAATGTCGCGGCGTCGAGATCGGACTGGTGCAACAGCTCGCCCGACCCTGAAACCGTAGCCCGCGCCAGCCGCATCGCCAGTGCCGGATCGAGCCCGGCTTGCACGCCCGCCGCCGCCAGACATTCCGCAAGCAGGAACACATAGGCGGGTCCGGAGCCGGAAACGGCGGTTACCGCGTCGATCAGCGCCTCGTCCTCGACCCAGCCGACCTCGCCGACCGCCGACAACAGCGTTTCGCATAGATCGCGCGCAATCTTGCCCGCATGCGTGTTGGCCGCGCCCACGGTGATGCCTCGCCCGATCGCCGCCGGCGTATTCGGCATCGTGCGGATCACGGCAATGCCCGGCGCGAGATAGCGCTCGAAACTGGCGATGGTGCGCCCGGCGGCAATCGAGATCACGACCGTGCCGGGCCCCGCCAGCTTGGCGAGCGGCGGAAACACGGTATCCATGACCTGCGGCTTCACCGCCATCAGGATCACCGACGGCGCACGCTCGAGCTTGGGCGCCGCCGCTTCGAGACGAATGCCGTGCTTGACGAGCAGCGCTTTGATTTCTTCCGGCGGTGCGGGATCGACGGCAACCACCTGCCGGGGATCGAGCCCACGGCCAAGCCAGCCGGTGAGCATCGCGCCGCCCATTTTACCGGCCCCTACCAGCAGTAGTGGGCCGTCGAGCTTGATTGTCATGGGCACCCCGAAAGAACGCGAGGTTGCCAATTGGCTTGAACCACCCGATTCACGCTACATTTTCATGCCTCGAGGGAGGCACTCAATTCCGCGATCGGGTACGTGTCAGGCCTGCCCCTCGGTCTGGAACATCGTGGAGACGAGCGCCTCCCGGCTCTCCTTACCTGCCCACACCACGAACTGGAAGGCCTGATAATAGCGCTCGCACGCCTCCAGCGCGGCCTTCAGCATCGCCTCGCATTGCCGCGGCGTCGCCAGCGAGCCGTTCAGCATCAGTGCGTGGCGGAACATGATCAGCCCCTCCTGCGTCCACAGATCGAAGTGGCCGAGCCAGAGCTGCTCGTTGATCTGCGCGATGAGGCGATAGATCTCGTTGAGGCGGCTGTCGGGCACCTTGAAGTCGAAGGCGCACGCGATGTGCATGGATTCCAGGTCGTCGCGCCAGTTGATCGAGACGTGATAATCGGTCCACGTGCCGGCCACGATCAGCGTCAGCTCGTTGTCGCTACCGCGATCGCACGCCCAGTCGTGATCTTGCGCGGTGCGCTCCATCAAATCGATGGGATTTGTGATGCGGTCTTTTCTGAGCTCGGCAGTCGCCATACTCGCTCCCCGGTTGGCTCCAGACCACGTCAACACCCATCGCTGTCTCGCTGCGGCGATCTCGACGTGTGTGCGGGCCCCAAATCAGTCTTCAGTGATCGCGACGAAAACAGATGCGTGTGCCCCTCGCAAGGACCACGCTCCGGTTGTCCAATAAGAAAGTGACGACGCAAGGGAAACGGCGAAAAAATGCAGTAAATCAGTGAGCCCTGTGGATAGCTGGGACAGCAAGTGTGGATAAGGCCATAACCGCCACAGTGGTGGCCAGCGCCTGCAGCGGAATACCAATCCGTGCACGACTGATTGGTTGTCAGACCTTGCCGGCAAGGCGCGCTTCGACGTCCGCGAGACGCGCGGCCAAGCGCTCGTTCTCCTCGCGCGCCTTCTCCGCCATCGCCTTGACGGCCTCGAATTCCTCGCGCCGCACCACTTCGACGTCGGCCAGCAGCTTGTCGACCTGCGAGCGCACGACGCCCTGCACTTCCTTACGCACGCCTTGCGCCGCGCCGGCCGCATCGGTCATCAGCTTGGCGAGATCGTCGAGAATGCGATTGTTGGATTGTGTCATCTGGCTTTCCGCCCGGTTCATGTCGTGGTGATGTCCTGGTAATCTCATGCGATCGCGTCGAGGCCCTTCGCCTTGATCAGCGCCAGCAGCTTGAGCGATGGGCCAGACGGACACTTCTCGCCACGCTCCCACTCGCCGACAAGTTTGACCGCGACGTTGAGATGACGGGCGAGCACGGCTTGGCTTACGCCTTCCCGTTCGCGCAGTGCCGCCACCTCCTTGGCCGACAGCTTTTCGACCGTCGTCAGGCACGACGCATCGAACTCCCGCAGCGTCGTCTTGTCGATGACGCCGACATCGTGCGCGTCCTGCATCGCCTCGTGGACGGCCGCCAAAATCTTGCTCTTATAGGTCTTAGCCATCGCACTTCACCTCGGTCCACTTGCCAGCCGCCAGCAGTGCGGTAACGTCCTCATCATTCCAACCCAGCATCTGGGTCGCAGCCTTCCGCAAGCTCTTCAACTCGTCCTCGTCGATATTATCCTGATCGTTCTTGGCGAAGCCGAACAGGAACACCGCGCGAGTCTCGGACCGGTAGGCGATCAAGGTTCGGTAACCGCTGGAGCGGCCTTGTCCCGGCCGCGCGACGCGTTGCTTGATGACGTGCCCGCCGAGATCGGCATCCACGATGCCTCGATCCGCGCGCTCGATGGCCTCGCATAACAGGGCATCTTCAATCCGTTCCTTGCGGGCGAAGCGCCCGAAGGCTCGCGTCTTGAAAATCCGCACCGCGCCTCCTGGTCACGCCGTTGCAGCGAGTGTACTACCCCATGGGTAGCAATGCAAGAAATATGTCTGCACATGCGACGCAGGCGCCCGGCAAACTTCAATGATGGGCATGTCGCAGATGCTCTGCATAAATCACATTGCTAGTTCAACCATATAGGTGTTCGGATTCTTATCCTGAGCGGTGCGCCAAACGTTGCCGATCAAGGTTCGCCCGGCCGCAGGGGCACTGCGCCCCACTGCAAGATCGGCGTAATAGGCGTAAAGAGCCGCATGTTCGCTGCACGAACCGCCGGAAAGCTCCTTCATGACCCTGCTCGCCATCCCGTTTCCCGATTTCAATCCGATCGCGCTCGAAATCGGGCCGGTGGCGATCAAGTGGTACGGTCTTGCGTACATGGCGGGCCTGTTGCTGGGCTGGATGTATATCCGCCGCCTCCTGACCGAGCAGCGGTTGTGGCCGCGCGGCACGCCACCGTTCGATGCGACCCGGACCGATGATCTCCTGCTCTTCATGACGATCGGCGTGGTGCTGGGCGGCCGGCTCGGCTTCGTGCTGCTGTATGAGGCCGGCCACTATCTGTCGAACCCGTCGGAGATCGCGATGGTCTGGAAGGGCGGCATGGCCTTCCACGGCGCGCTGCTGGGCTGCGGCCTGGCGATCTGGCTGTTCGCGCGCTGGACCAAGGTCTCGACGCTGAGCACCATGGATTTGTGCGCGGCCACGGTTCCGTTGGGGCTGCTGTTTGGCCGCGTCGCCAACTTCATCAACGGCGAGCTGTGGGGCCGGCCGACGGAGGTGCCGTGGGGCATGGTGTTCCCCGAGGCCCGCCTGCAATACCCTCAGCTCGAGCCGCTGCCGCGCCACCCCAGCCAGCTCTACGAGGCCGCTCTGGAAGGCCTCGTGCTGTTCCTGGTGCTGCGCTACATGACGCACCATCGCGGCTCCCTGCAGACCCCGGGCCTGACGACAGGGCTTTTCCTGATCGGCTATGGGCTTGCGCGCACGTTCTGCGAGATGTTCCGCTCTCCGCATGCAGGACACGCCTTGAACATCGGCCCGCTGACCGCTGGCATGATGTACTCGATCCCGATGATCCTGCTGGGCATGTGGTTTATCTGGAATTCGCAGAAGCGGGCGGCGAAGGCGGCATGAGGCCAGCATGGATTACGATCCCGAAGCTCGCCGCGACACGCCGCTTGCACTGAAGCTCAAGGAACGTATCCGGCGGGAAAGGCCGATCGCGGTCGCGCAGTATATGCAGGCGTGCCTGCAAGATCCCGAGCACGGCTACTATGTCACGCAGCCCGCCATCGGCGGCGCCGGCGACTTCATCACGGCGCCCGAGATCAGCCAGGTTTTCGGCGAGCTGGTCGGCTTGTGGTGCGTCGTGGCCTGGCAGCAGATGGGCTCGCCCGCCGTCGTTCGCCTCGTGGAGTTGGGCCCGGGCCGAGGGACGCTGATGCGCGATGCCCTGCGCGCGGCCAAGGTCATGCCCGCGTTTCTGGCGGCGGTGCATGTCGATCTGATCGAAACCAATACCGTCCTGGCAGCCACCCAACGCGCGACCTTGAGCGATGCCGGCGTGCCGCTGGCGTGGTGGAAGAACCTTGCCGATGCACCGTCGGATGCACCGTGCCTGCTGGTGGCGAACGAATTCCTGGATGCGTTGCCGGTGTCACAATCCGTGCTGGACAACGGCGCTTGGACCGAGCGCGTCGTAACCCTCGACGACGCTGGGCGACTGGCATTCGGTATCAGTGACGTGAACCGGATGCCGGATCAGGGCCGGTTTTCCCAAGCGAACGCTGGCGATATCGACGAAAGCAGAAACGAAACTCCTCTGCTTCACGACCTTCTGGAGCGGTCACGCCGCGCGCCTCTTGCGGCGCTGTTCATCGACTACGGCCACATGCGTTCCAGCCTCGGCGAAACGCTGCAAGCCATCCGCAATCACAGCTTCGAGCACCCGCTGACATCGCCGGGCGAAGCAGACCTTACGACCCAAGTCGATTTTCAAGAGTTCGCGGAGAAGGCCGTGGCAACCGGGCTTGCTGTCGACGGTCCCGCCACTCAGGCCGAGTTTCTCGGCGCGCTTGGTATCGTGCAGCGCGCCTCGCGGCTGATGGCGGCCAACCCGCGCATCGCCCACGAGATCGAGGCCGGCGTCGCGCGCCTGATATCACCGACCGGCATGGGCACGCGCTTCAAGGCGATCGGCCTGCGCAGCGCATCGCTGCCGCCGCTGCCGGGGTTTCCTCCGGCGACCTTGTAATACCGCCGCGCATAAAGTTCGACTCGTCATCCTCGACCGAAGTGAGCCGAAGGCGAAGGAGTGTCGGGGACCCAGCATGAGAGTCGTGCGAAGCACACAATATGAAAAATCGACGCCTTCGGCGACTTCTTGCATACCTATCCCCTTGGCTCAGGTCGTCCTCTGAACTGACCCGTACCATCTACAACGCCTCGTCTCGTCGACCAGCATCCGCATCGTCCGCGGCGGGTGCGTGACGAGCTGCTCGAACACCCGCGCGGTGATCCGGCCGATGCCTTTGG
>CAMDPA010000060.1 GCA_945903565.1 Devosia equisanguinis
GACCCAACAATCCATGACGGCGCGTGAAGTGTTGGGTCGCGCTTACGCTTGACCCAACCTACGATGTTTCCGTTGGATTTGCCCAGCCGATACCCCATGCGGTAGAAGCCGCATCACGCACCCGAAGCATCGGCCACAATAGATTGCCCCCATGACATCGATACCCGCAGACAAGCTCGACCGGATGGTGGAGCGCTGGCAGTCCGTGCAGGACGAGCTCAACAAGGGCGCGGCCAACCAGCAGGCGTTCGCCAAGCTCTCGAAGGAGTTCTCGGACCTCAGCCCGGTCGTCGCCGCCATCGAGGAACTGCGCAAGACCGAGCAGGAGCAGGCCGACCTCGCCGCCATGATCGCCGACGCGGGAGCCGATCGCGAGATGCGGGCGATGGCGGAAGACGAACTCGACGCGATCAAGCCGCGCCTCGCCGACATGGAGCACAAGCTGCAACTCCTGCTGCTGCCCAAGGATGCGGCGGACGACGGCAGCGCGATCCTCGAAGTTCGCGCCGGCACCGGCGGCGACGAGGCCGCCCTGTTCGCGGCCGACCTGTTCCGCATGTATTCGCGCTACGCCGAGCTGCATCGCTGGAAGGTCGAGATCATCTCGATCTCGGAGAACGACCTCGGCGGCTACAAGGAGATCATCGCCTCGATCATGGGGGCGGGCGTGTTCGCCAAGCTCAAGTTCGAGTCCGGCGTGCATCGCGTGCAGCGCGTGCCGGCAACCGAAGGATCGGGCCGCATCCATACGTCGGCCGCCACCGTCGCCGTGCTGCCGGAAGCGGAGGAAGTCGACGTCGACATCAAGACCGAGGACATCCGCATCGATCGCATGCGGGCGGGAGGCGCGGGCGGCCAGCACGTCAACAAGACCGAGTCGGCGATCCGCGTGACGCATATCCCCAGCGGCATCGTCGTGGTGTCGGCTGAGAAGAACCAGCACCAGAACCTGCGGCTGGCGATGGCCGTGCTGCGCTCACGCTTGTACGAAGCCGAGCGTCAGCGCATCGATGGCGAGCGGTCGGCGGCGCGCAAGGATCAGGTGGGGTCGGGCGACCGCAGCCAGCGCATCCGCACCTACAATTTCCCGCAAGGCCGCGTCACCGACCACCGCATCAACATGACGCTGCACAAGCTGCCCGCCGTGATGGAAGGCGGCGGCCTCGACGAGCTGATCGACGCCCTGACGACGGATCATCAGGCGACACTGCTGGCGTCGATGAATTGAAGGGTGCGGGGTCAGGTCTGACCCCCTCTCTGGACGGCTCTTGCGCCCGATCGCGTTGCAACGCTTGTGCATGTGCAGGTAGTTCGAGGTCGAGAGAGAGGGTCAGGCCCGCGGGGCCTGACCCTGGCAACGAGCGCTTGATCCTCCGCAACCCCTTCCGCTCTCCGGTAGGCTACCTATATCTGGCGGGTGCACGTCGCCCGGCGCCTTGATGGGCTGTGGCGGCTTGCCATCACAACCTGCGATGACGGCGCTCGCCCGTGCCTTTTGATTTGGAGTCTGATTCACGCTCTCGGAGGAAGCGCGGACGCTTCCACCTCGAACGATCAGACTCTAGGGGCGGCCGAGCGTGCCGAGGAGGATAGAGCATGAATTTCGATCGCTATACCGAGCGCGCCAAGGGTTTCGTCCAGTCGGCGCAAAGCCTCGCGCTGCGCGAAGGGCACCAGCAGATCGCGCCGGAGCATCTGCTCAAGGTGCTACTCGATGACGACGATGGCATGTGCGCGGGGCTGATCGCGCGCGCGGGCGGCAACGCCAAGGCGGCGCAACAAGGCGTTGAACGCCTGCTTGCGAAACGTCCCAAGGTATCGGGCGGCGGCGCCGGTCAACCTAGCGTGTCGCAAGAGTTTGCACGGATCTTCGATCAGGCCGAGAAGATCGCCAAGCAAGCCGGCGACAGCTATGTCACGGTTGAGCGCCTTCTGCTCGCACTGGCGATGGACCGCAATGCCGATGCCGGCCGCGTGCTGGCGGAGGCTGGCATTTCACCGGACAAGCTCAACACCGCGATCAACGAAATCCGCAAGGGCCGCAAGGCCGATACCGCCAACGCCGAAGCCGGCATGGAAGCGCTCAAGAAGTATGCGCGCGACCTGACCGCCGCCGCAGCCGAAGGCAAGATCGATCCGGTCATCGGCCGCGACGAGGAGATCCGCCGCACGATCCAGGTGCTGTCGCGGCGTACCAAGAATAACCCGGTGCTGATCGGCGAGCCCGGTGTCGGCAAGACCGCAATCGCGGAGGGCCTTGCTCAGCGCATCATCAAGGGCGACGTGCCCGAAAGCCTGAAGGATAAGAAACTTCTCGCGCTCGACATGGGCTCGTTGATCGCGGGTGCGAAGTATCGCGGCGAGTTCGAGGAGCGGCTCAAGGCCGTGCTTGCCGAGGTCACGGCCGAGGGCGGCAAGATCATCCTGTTCATCGACGAGCTGCACACCATCGTCGGCGCCGGCAAGTCCGAAGGCGCGATGGATGCCGGCAACCTGCTCAAGCCCGCCCTCGCACGCGGCGAATTGCATTGCGTCGGCGCGACCACGCTCGACGAGTACCGCAAGCACATCGAGAAGGACGCAGCGCTCGCCCGCCGCTTCCAGCCGGTCCTGGTCAACGAGCCGAACGTCGAGGACACGATCTCGATCCTGCGCGGCATCAAGGAGAAGTACGAGCTGCACCACGGCGTGCGCATCACCGACAACGCACTCGTCGCGGCGGCGACGCTGTCGCATCGCTACATCTCCGACCGGTTCCTGCCCGACAAGGCGATCGACCTCGTCGACGAGGCCGCGTCGCGGCTGCGCATGCAGGTGGATTCCAAACCCGAAGAGCTCGACGAGATCGACCGCCGCGCGATGCAGCTCAAGATCGAGCGCGAGGCGTTGAAGAAGGAAACGGACCAGGCCTCGCGTGATCGCCTGGCCAAGATCGAGAAGGAAGTCGCCGATCTCGACGAGCGTTCGGCGGCACTCACGCAGCGCTGGCAGAAGGAGAAGGGCAAGCTCGGCGACGCGCAAAAGCTCAAGGAAGAGCTCGATCAGCGGCGCACCGAACTCGAGCAAGCGCAGCGTCGCGGCGATCTCGCGCGTGCCGGCGAATTGCGCTTCGGCCTGATCCTCGAGCTGGAGAAGAAGCTCGCCACGATCGAGGCTGGCGACGGCAAGACCGCGATGGTCGAGGAGGCCGTCACGCCCGATCACATCGCCGGTGTCGTGTCACGCTGGACGGGTGTGCCGGTCGAGAAAATGCTCGAAGGCGAGAAGGGCAAGCTGCTGCGGATGGAGGACGAGATCGCCAAGCGCGTGATCGGCCAGGAGGAAGCGGTGGTGGCGGTTGCGACCGCGGTTCGCCGTGCGCGCGCGGGATTGCAGGATCCCAACAAGCCGATCGGATCGTTCATGTTCCTGGGCCCGACCGGCGTCGGCAAGACCGAGCTGACCAAGGCGCTCGCCTTGTTCCTGTTCGACGACGAGCACGCGATGGTGCGCATGGATATGTCCGAGTACATGGAAAAACACTCGGTCTCGCGTTTGATCGGCGCACCTCCGGGCTACGTCGGTTACGACGAGGGCGGCGCGTTGACCGAAGCCGTGCGCCGGCGGCCGTACCAGGTCATACTGTTCGACGAGATCGAGAAGGCGCATCCGGACGTGTTCAACGTGCTGTTGCAGGTGCTCGACGACGGGCGCCTCACCGATGGCCAGGGCCGCACGGTCGACTTCAAGAACACGCTGATCATCATGACCTCGAACATCGGCGCGGAGTTCCTGGTCACGCAGAAGGAAGGCGACGACGGCAAGGAGGCGCGGGCTTTCGTGCTGGCGGAAATCAAGACGCGGTTCCGGCCCGAGTTCCTTAATCGCGTCGACGAGATCATCGTGTTCCACCGCTTGCGGCGCGACCAGATGAGCCGCATCGTCGACATCCAGATGGCGCGGCTGGGCAAGCTTCTGGCCGATCGCAAGATCGAGATCACGCTCGACGACACCGCGCGCACGTGGCTCGCCAACCAGGGCTACGATCCCGCCTACGGCGCGCGGCCTTTGAAGCGCGTGATCCAGCGCAACGTGCAAGACCCCCTCGCCGAGGCGATCCTGGCCGGCACCGTGCGGGACGGCGAACCCGTCCACCTCACGGTGTCCGGCGGGAAGCTCGCCATCAACGGCCGCGAGGTGCAGGCGCGGGCGGCTTGATGCATGGGCGTGCGGCAAGGGGTCGAGAAGGAGCCCGCAAACACCGATGAATACTCCCAACCGATAGGGGTAGGGATCGGCCCTCACGGCCCCTACCCCTATCGGCGCAGAAAGGGAGCGGTCCAGAAAACCGTGGGGCCAAGACATCGCGATTGCGCGCCCCCTCCTCCTGGAAGGGGGAGGTCGACGCGGCACGATTTTTCGCCCTTCGCAAAAAATCGTTTGCCGCGTCGGGTGGGGGTGAACCGGGCACAGCTTGGCGATACGAACCGCTTGGCATAGCGTTCACTCCGGCAACCCGACGACCACACAATCCGGAGACACGGCGATGGCGACCAAGTGCACGGCGACCAAGTCCAAGGCTGGCATCATCGGGGTCGGTGTGATGGGGGCGGCGATCGCCAAGAACCTCGTCGAGGCGGGCTTCGATCTGATCGGTTACGACATCGCCCCTGCTGCACGCGCGCATCTGGAAAAACTCGGCGGCAGGCCAGCGCCCTCCAACGCCGCGGTGCTGGCGGAGGCCGACGTGGTGATTACGTCGTTGCCGTCCGCCAAGGCACTGGCGAACGTGATCGACGAGCTGGTGGCCGGCGCCAAAAATCTCTCAAGCGCAAAGCCTTGCCCCATCGTGGCGGAGACCAGCACGTTCACGCTCGCCGACAAGCAGGCCGCGTTCGACAAGCTGAAGGCGGCCGGCATCACCATGATGGATTGCCCGCTGTCGGGCTCGGCCAACCGCGCGGCGATCCGCGATGTGCTGGTCTATGCCAGCGGCGACAAGGCGGCCTACGACCGCGCGCTGCCGGTGTTCGAGGGCTTCTCGCGCGCGCCGCTCTACGTCGGGGCTTTCGGCAACGGCTCCAAGCTCAAGTACATCGCCAATCACCTGGTCGCGATCCACACCGTTGCGGCAGGGGAGGCGTTCGCGCTCGCCCGCAAGGCCGGCCTCGACCCTGCCATGACCTACGACGCGATCATCGGTGGCGCCGGCGGTTCACGCGCCATGGAGGCGCGCCAGGAGATGCTGGTCAGCAACGAATACCTGCCGGTCCGGACGGCTTCGATCGAACTGTTCGGCAAGGACCTCGAGGTGATCGGCGCATTCGCCGACGATGTCGAATGCCCGCTGCCGATGTTCACCGCGACGCTGCCGCTCTACAAGGCAGCGCTTGCCCAAGGCATGGGCCAGCAGGACATGGCCGCGATCTCCGCGCTGCTGCAGCAGATGGCCGGAATGAAGATTGGTGACTAAAGATTGGTGATCCGAACGCCGCGCGATGCCGCTCGCGAATTCTGCTGCTTGCGCAAGGCGTCGGCGGAGAGACGAACCACGTCGGAAATTTGCAGAAGCTGTCGGGCCAGAGGGCTTGTCTTGCGCCAGATCATGCCGATGGTCCGCGAAGGTTGCGGATTTTTGAAGCGAACGACGGACACGGACGCCGAGCGTGTTTCCACCGCGACCGCCATTTCCGGGATCAAGGTAACGCCGATGCCGGCGCTGACCATTTGCACAAGTGTCGACAGCGAACTCGCGTCCAGCACCTCGCGTGGCGGCGACGACTGTATGTTGCAGAACGACAGCGCCTGATCGCGAAAACAGTGCCCCTCTTCCAGCAGCAGCAGCCTCATGTCGCGCAACGTTTCGCGGCTAGGCACCGGCGTTCCCTCGTCCGCGCCCGGCCGCACCAGCAGGAAATGCTCGGAAAACAGCGCGACCTCGACAAACGAACGTTCCGACACCGGAAGCGCGACGATGGCTGTATCCAGCCGCCCTTCCGCAAGCTCTTCAATCAGCTTCTGCGTCAGCGTCTCACGAACGTGCAGTTCCAGCTCGGGATGAATTCGCGTGAGGTTCCCGATGATCTTGGGCAGCAGATAGGGTGCAATCGTCGGAATCATGCCGATGCGCAGCCGGCCCCCAAGCCGGTCCCGCGACGCACGCGCAAAATCCCCCAGTTCATCGACCGAGCGCAAGATGTCGCGGACTCGTTGGGCGGCCTCTTCTCCGAACTTCGTCAGCGCGACCTGTCGTGCGCTTCTCTCGACGAGAACGCCGCCCAGAGCTTCCTCCAGCTCCTTGATCTGCATCGACAAAGCCGGCTGCGAAATCGCACATGCTTCCGCCGCGCGTCCGAAGTGGCCATGCCGCGCCAACGCACTGAAATAGCGAAGCTGTCGAAGTGTCACATGAGTCATAAGAAAAACTTACTGCAGCAATCATCAAAGTCAACTTCACCTGATGGGTTGCGTTGCGTAGGGTGCTGGCGCAGAACGAGATGGAACCCATCCACATCACGACAGGAGACAATCATGGCTGACGATGCAAAGTGCCCGTTCGGGCATACCGCGGCTGGAGTGCAGTCGAACCGGAACTGGTGGCCGAACCAGTTGAACCTGAAGATTCTCCACCAGCACTCCGCGCTGTCCAATCCCTTGGGCCAGGGGTTCAACTACGCCGACGAGTTCAAGAAGCTCGACTACGCGGCACTGAAGAAGGACCTCACCGCGCTGATGACCAGCTCGCAAGAGTGGTGGCCGGCCGACTGGGGCCACTACGGCGGCTTCATGATCCGCATGGCCTGGCACAGCGCCGGCACCTATCGCATCGCGGACGGCCGCGGCGGCGGCTCCACCGGCGGACAGCGCTTCGCGCCGCTCAACAGCTGGCCTGACAACGTCAGCCTCGACAAGTGCCGCCGGCTGCTGTGGCCGATCAAGCAGAAGTACGGCAACAAGATCTCCTGGTCCGACTTGATGCTGCTCGCCGGCAACGTCGCCATCGAGTCGATGGGCGGCAAGACCTTCGGCTTCGGCGGCGGCCGCGAGGACACCTGGGAGCCCTCCGAGGACATCTATTGGGGCGGTGAGACCACCTGGCTCGACGACAAGCGCTACAGCGGCGATCGCCAGCTCGAGAACCCGCTCGGCGCGGTTCAGATGGGCCTCATCTACGTCAACCCGGAAGGTCCCAACGGCAAGCCCGACCCGGTCGCATCGGGGCGTGATATTCGCGAGACCTTCGCGCGCATGGCGATGAACGACGAGGAGACGGTCGCTCTGGTCGCCGGCGGTCACACCTTCGGCAAGGCGCATGGCGCCGCCGATCCGGGCAAGTACGTCGGCCGCGAGCCCGAGGCCGGCAGCATCGAGCAGCAAGGCTTCGGCTGGAACAGCACCTTCGGCAGCGGCAAGGGTGTCCACACGATCTCAAGCGGCATCGAAGGCGCATGGAAGCCGAACCCGACCAAGTGGGATAACGGCTACTTCGACATGATGTTCGGCTATGACTGGGAGGTCACCAAGGGCCCGGGCGGCGCGAACCAGTGGACGCCGAAGAACTGCAAGCCGGAGCACATGATTCCGGACGCCCACGACCCATCCAAGAAGCACCCGCCGATGATGACCACGGCGGACCTCGCGCTGCGCTTTGATCCGGCCTACGAGAAGATCTCGCGGCGCTACCACAAGAACCCGGCTGAGTTCGCCGACGCCTTTGCCCGCGCCTGGTTCAAGCTGCTCCACCGCGACATGGGTCCCAAGGTGCGCTACCTCGGGCCGGAGGTGCCGAAGGAGGAGCTGCTGTGGCAGGATCCCATCCCCGCGGTCGATCACAAGTTGATCGATGCGCAGGATGTCGCGGCCCTCAAGGCCAAGATCCTCGGCGCCGGTCTGTCCGTCTCCCAGTTGGTCTCGGCCGCATGGGCGTCGGCGTCGACGTTCCGCAACTCCGACAAGCGCGGTGGGGCGAACGGCGCGCGCATTCGCCTCAGCCCGCAGAAGGATTGGGAAGCCAATCAGCCGGCTCAGCTTGCGAAAGTGCTGAAGGCCCTCGAGACGATCCAGGCGGACTTCAACACGTCGGCGTCGGGCGGCAAGAAGGTCTCGCTCGCCGACCTGATCGTTCTCGGCGGCAGCGCTGCCGTGGAGAAGGCCGCGAAGGACGCCGGACAGACCGTGACGGTTCCCTTCGCACCGGGCCGCACGGACGCGTCGCAAGCGCAAACCGACGTGGCATCCTTTGCCGTGTTGGAGCCGGCCGCCGATGGGTTCCGCAACTACCTCAAGCCCGGGCAAGCCCGCTCGGCCGAGGAGATGCTGCTCGATCGCGCGCAACTGCTGACGTTGACCGCGCCGGAGATGACGGTTCTGGTCGGCGGCCTGCGTGCCCTCGGCGCCAACGCCGGCGGCTCAAAGCACGGCGTCTTCACCAAGCAGCCCGAGGCGCTCACCAACGACTTCTTCGTCAACCTGCTCGACATGAGCACGGAGTGGAAGCCGGCCGGTGACGCGTTCGAAGGCCGTGACCGCAAATCGGGTCAGGTCAAGTGGACCGCCACCCGTGCGGATCTCGTGTTCGGTTCGAACTCGCAGCTGCGGGCGCTTGCCGAGGTCTATGGGCAGGCCGACTCCAAGGCGCGGTTCGTCACAGACTTCGTGGCGGCCTGGACCAAGGTGATGAACGCCGATCGCTTCGACCTCGCCTGATCCCGGCGAATAGCGATCTCAGCGCAGCCGCAAACGATTATTGTTTGCGGCTGCGCGAAGCCCTTTCGTTCATTCAATGCCGAGCAATCGCAGGCAATTGCCACCGGCGATGCCGCGTTGCTCACTCTCGGAGAACCCTGCCTGCCGGAGAGCTTCGCTAAGGGGCGCACGGATCGGGCCATCGTCGACGATCGGCCAGTCGCTGCCGGCAAGGACGCGGTCAGCGCCCAGAAGGTCGGCCGATGCGCGAATGAGGGTCGGGTGAATGAGCTGCGTGTCGATGAACACGTGCTTACGCATCACGTCGATCGCCCCGCCGGGATTGCGGCTCATGCCCGATAGACCCGATGCCATCCCGACACCACCAATCACGTGCGCCGTCACGACGACGCGAAGGCCGGGAAGCTGCGAGAACACACCGCCTTCGACGAGCGCGAGCAGCGACGCGGAATTGACCGTACCGCGCGCGAACAGCGTGCCGATCACCCCGTACGGCGTCATCTGCCGCGTCAGGGGCTCGGGCGCAATCGGATGCACGAACACGGGTACACCGAGCTTCGCGGCGACCTCGAGCGTCGGTCTGGCCTGCGGCGCGTCGATGAAGTGCTCCCCGCGCGCGCAATCGACGTAGAGGCCACGCAAGCCCAGATCGCGTATGGCCCGCTCGGCCTCGCGCCCGGCCCTGTCGCCGTCGTACGCATCGACCGAGCCGAGCCCAATCAACCGGCTGGGATGGCGCGAAACCATGCCGGCGACGTGATCGTTGATGGCCGTAATGGTATCGTGTGCCAGGAGGCCGTTGGCGTCCGCCATCAGAGCCGGCGGAATGTTGACGACACGCGCCTTCAAATTGCCGTCGCGCATATCCGCGACCAGCAGATCCTCGTCGGCCAGCTTGCGACCGATGGCCTCCCATCGCGCACGCTGGGGCGCAGGCGCCATCAACGCCGCGGTCAGCGTGAACCGCGCCGGCACGTGGTGGCAGTGGAAATCGACGATGTCGAGATGTTGGGTCATTGGCGGGCTCCAGGGGTTCATAGGCACGCAATTCGAAACGCTCACGTCATGTGACGGCGCGCATAGACCCGCCGGAACGACTTCTAGAACTCCCGCTCCGCATCCGCGCGCGACACGCCGATGTCGTCCAGTTGCCGGTCATCGAGAACGGCCAGCGCACGGAGCTGTCGTCTGCGGGCAAACCAACGGCGCATGAGCTGGATTCCGCCGGCTAGCGCTTCTCCACGTAGGTGCTGGGCCTGCGCGGGCGACACGATCCAATTGCCTTGAGGCGACGGTTGTTGAACGCACATGTGCAATCTCCTTGGTGATCTGAGGCGTCGGCAGAGCTGAGCGGAGATACCCGTCCGTGGCGCTTGCGCGCAAAGCATCGTTTCTCTACCGTGCCTTAGTTTTTCTCATGAGGTTGCCGCATGCCGCGCCGTCTGCCGCCGCTGAACGCGCTCAAAGCCTTCGAGGCTGCCGCGCGCCACGAAAGCTTTACGCGCGCGGCCGAGGAGCTGTGCGTCACGCAGGGCGCGGTGAGCCATCAGGTCAAAGCGCTGGAGGGCGAGCTGGGGATCAAGCTCTTCAACCGCGAGCGCCAGCGGCTCGTCATCACCGAGGCCGGGCGCAGCTATCTCGAGGTGGTGCGCGATGCGCTCGACCGGATCGCGGCCGGCACCGAGCGCTTGGTACAAAGTCAGGCGTCAGGCGTGTTGACCGTTACCACGTCTCCGAACTTCGCCGCGAAATGGCTCGTGCATCGGCTTGCGCGGTTCGCCGAGGCGCACCCCGACATAAACCTGCGCATCAACGCATCATTGCACCACGTGGATTTTGCGCGCGAGGACGTCGACGTGGCGGTGCGGCACGGCGACGGCAACGCGCCGGGCCTCCACGTCACGCGGCTATGCATCGAGAAGTTGACGCCCGTATGCAGTCCCAAGCTGCTGCTCGGGCGTGCGGGCATTCGCAAGCCTGCAGACCTCGCACGTCAAACGCTCATTCACGTCAACGACCACAACGACTGGAAGCGGTGGCTCGAAGCGGCAGAGCTGGACAACGTGGACCTTGCGCGCGGGGTCGTCTTGAACCAGGCGAGCATGGCGCTCGATGCCGCCGTTGAAGGGCAGGGCGTCGTGATGGCACGCAGTGCGCTGGCAGCCTGGGACATGATCGGAGGCCGCCTCGTACAGCCATTCGATCTCTCGCTGACTGTGCCCTACGCCTACTGGATTGTAGGCCCCAAGGCGACTTCGCAGCTCCCGAAGATCAATGCATTCCGGAGCTGGTTGTTGGCCGAGGCCGCGAACGACGCGCGACGGTTGAAGGCGTTGGAGCGAACCGGATCGCAAACTTGAGTATTGAACCGGTATCGGCTTGGACAAGCATCCGCGCAAATGCCCGCGAACGCCGCTCATGAATAGGGACAACTGTCCCCTGTTTACTGTCCCCCATTTACTATTTACTACGCTGGAGCAGCAAGAAATGGAGCCGTCCCCAGTATGATTTACTTCCCCACCGATCTGGCGTCCTTCCTCGAAATTATTCGGCAGAATGGGGAAGTCGCCTATAGTCTGGTCTTCACCTGGGCCTCGTCGCATTCACTGCTGCTGATACTCTTCGCAGGCTACGCTTCCCACTCCGGTGTGCTGCAATTCAGCACGCTGATTGCTGTGTGCTGGTTGGGTAGCTTTTTGGGCGATGTGTTCCGATTCTGGATCGGGAGGCAATTTGGCACGCGCTGGCTCAAGCGCTTTCCGCTCATTGAAAGCGCGGTCACCAAGGCCGCGCTACTCAGCGAACGCCACTACATCTGGATGATTTTTCTGCATCGCTATCCGCACGGAATTAGGGGCGTTGCGGCAATCGCCTACGGTATCTCCTCGCTGCGATGGAGCGTGTTTTTGCTGCTCAATGTCGTTGCGTCCGGCATCTGGGCCGTCACACTCGTTTCAACGGGTTATGCTTTTGGCCAAGTGTCGGGAAAAGTCATGAGCGACGCCAGCTCCTCTCTCGGCTTTGTCATGCTCGTGCTCTTTCTTGGTCTGTCGTGGCTTCTGAGCCGCAAGTTCGATGCCGTCGTTGCGCAGAATGCTGCGGCAGAAAGTGCAGCCATTGAACGGGACAAAAGCGCTGCTATGCGGCACGAAAATCAAAAGGGCAGACGTGACAAGCAGGGTCGAGAAAAACGGTCCCGAAAATGAGCCGAATAAGAGATCCGGGCGGCGCTCGAAGTGCCCGCGTGTGGTTCCGCGCCCCTTGAACAACGCGGAGCACGTAGGGTTGGCGATGCCGTGCGCTGCGCAACCCAACCTGCACGCCCCTACCCAATCCGCCCGAACCCTCTCGCCAGACCGTGCATGCGCTCGATGCCGGTTTCGGTCACGCGCACCATTTCGCCGGTCTGCACGCCCGCGCGCTTGTCGGCGGTGACGACGTTCGGTTGGATCACCAGCATCATGTCCGCCTCGAACGGCTCGTCGGGCACGGGATGCGCGCCGTCCACGCGGCTGCGCGACGAAAGAATCGGCGACAGGTAGCCGCCGCCGTAGCCGTGCACGATATCGTCGATGGTCGTGAAGCCGCGCTCCTCGATGATGCCGGAGGCGGCGATCACGTCGGCGGGTTTCGCGCCATGGCGGATCACCGCCGCCATCGCGTCGAACGCCGCATCCGCCGTGTCGTGCAGATCGCGATAGAGCTGAGTCGGCGCTTCGCCCACCGCGAACGTGCGCAACACCTGTCCACCGTAGTCCCAGAACGTCGCGGTGATCTCGGCCGTCACCGCATCACCCTTGGCCAGCTTGCGGTTCGATGCCCATTGCGCCGGCACCGCCACATCGGGAGCGTGCATCGAGGTCATGCCGAGATAGTGGATGCCATGCCCGCCGCCTTGCGCGACATAGCCGCGCTCGACCACGTCCCACAGCTCGCGCTCGCTCATGCCGGGACGCGCGTTGTCGCGCAGCGCGGCCATGCCGAGGTCCGACAGCCACGCGCCGATGCGCAGCCAGTCTATCTCCTCCGCCGACTTCACCCGCCGGAGATTGACGAATGCCTTGTTGAGGCTCACCACCTTTCCGAACGCTTGGGTAAGGGCCGCCTGCTGCTCCGCGCCGACCGGGCCGATTACCGCGACTCGATCGCGCTTGGCCCCGCGCCGCTCCAGCTCCGCCACCGCATTACCGATCGCCGACGGCCCACCCCACTGCACGTCGGCTTCGGCGGCAAGACGCCGGGCGAGCGGCAGATGGTTGTAATAGTGGATGAACATCGCATCGCGCTGGCCGGGCGTGAAGACGCCCACGGCCTCCGTCGTCACCGGCCACTGCGTCAGCCAGTTGACGATCGCCCCGAACCGGTTGGCGCCCAGGAAAACCAGGTGGTCGCACGGCGCACCGGTCAATAACCGCCCGATCGCCGCCCGCCGCCGCTCCATCTCGCCCCCGGAAAAGCGCGGGTATTCGGCATCGACGATGGACCTCAGTCGTTGTGGCAGGTTGAGGGGCATGGCGCGCTCGTCTATAGGGAGGTTGAGCTGCCCCTCGAACACAGAAGGCAGCCCTGGACGTTGTTGGGAGGATAGCAGATGTTGCGTGCGGCGAAACTCGGGTTGGCGCTACTGGCGCTCGCCGCGGCGGCTCCGGCTGTCTCGGCCCAGGAATATCCAGCCCGTCCGGTGAAAATCATCGTGCCGTTCGGCGTCGGCGGCCCGGCGGATGTGTTCGCCCGGGTTATGGGGCAGCATCTGACCGATGCGCTGAAGCAACCGTTCGTGATCGAGCCACGCCCGGGCGCGGGCTCCGTGATCGGCACCGATCTGGCCGCCAAGTCGCCGGCCGACGGCTACACGCTGCTGATGATGTCGAGCACGCACACGACCAACGAATCCCTGATCCAGAACAAGCCGTATCAGCTGATGCGCGACTTCACGGCGGTGGCGCTGGTCAATTCCTCCGACCTTGTGATGGTGGTCCCCGCCGCGCTTCCGGCCAAGAACCTGGTGGAGTTCATCGCCCTGGCCAAGGAGAAGCCCGGCAGCATGAACTATGCCTCGTCGGGTCCCGGCACGCCCTATCACATGGCCGGCGAGCTGTTCAAAGCGATGAGCGGCACCACGATCCAGCACGTTCCGCACAAGGCCTCGGGCGATGCGCGCTCGAGCGTCATCGGCGGTCACGTGCAGATGATGTTCGACGCCGTCACCACGATGATGGAGACCGTGAAGGGCGGCCAGGTCCGCGCGCTCGGCACCACCAGCTTGAAGCGCACGACCGTTCTGCCTGACGTGCCGACGGTCTCGGAAGCTGGGCTGCCCGGCTACGAGGCGACGATCTGGATCGGCATGATGGCGCCGGCCGCCACGCCCAAGCCGATCGTCGAGAAGCTCAACAGCGAGATCCTGAAAATCCTGGCTCGCCCGGACATCAAGCAGGGCTGGGCCAAGCAAGGCGCGGACCCCGCCAATCTGACGGCCGCCCAGTTCGAAGCTTTCCTGCACAAGGACATCGAGAAGTGGGCCGGCGTAGTGAAGGCAACCGGCGCGACGGTGAAGTGACGATGAGCGAAGTAAAGCACGAGCCCACGAAGCTCACCGTCAACGGCAGCGCCGTCACAATCGAAGCCGATCCCGCCACGCCACTGTTGTTCGCACTGCGCAATCGCCTCGGCCTGTCGTCCGTGCATCTAGGCTGCGGCGCGAACCAGTGCGGCTCCTGTTATGTGATGGTCGACGGCCACGCCGTCGCCTCGTGCGACACGCCGCTGTGGGCCGCCGCCGGCAAATCCGTGACCACGCTCGAAGGCCTCGGCACGCCAGAAAAGCCGCACCCGCTGCAAACCGCATTCATCGCTGAGCAGGCCATGCAGTGCGGTTACTGCACGTCCGGCATCATGATGTCCGCTGCGGCACTTCTCGCGCAGAACCCGAACCCGACCGAGGCGGAAGTTCGCACCGCGCTCGACCGCAACCTGTGCCGCTGCGGCGCGCATAACCGCATCGTCCGCGCCGTGATGCGCGCGTCCAAGGAGATGGCGACCGCATGAGCACGCCAGCAGCCACACCCGCCACCTCCGCCGCAGCGCCCGCAAAACTCCCTGGCAGCCTCGAAACCAACCGTCGCATCTCCAAGTGGATCAAGATCCAGTCGGACGGCGTGATCGAGATCACGCCCGGCAAGGTCGATATCGGTCAAGGCATCTCGACCGCGCTGGCCCAGATCGCCGCCGACGAGCTCGGCGTCGCATTCGAGCGCATCCGCATGATCCCGGCCAACACGGCCACCAGCCCGGACGAAGGCGTCACCTCCGGCAGCCAGTCGATCCAGGAATCCGGCACGGCGGTGCGTTGGGTATGCGCGGAAGTGCGCGCGATCTATCTCGCCGCCGCCGCCGAACGCCTAGGCGTCGATCCCGCGTCGTTGCGGGTCGAGGACGGCAACATCATCGGCGAAGGCAACGCCGGCACCAGCTATTGGGAATTGGCCGACTCCCGCCTGCTGGACCGCGACGCGACCGCGACCGCTAAGCCCAAACTCTCTACCGCGCGCGCCATCGCCGGCCAGGCGATCCAGCGCCTCGATATTCCCGACAAGGTGTTCGGCCGCCGCCGCTTCATCCACGATCAGCCGATCGAAGGCATTCTGCACGGCCGCGTCGCGCGCCCCGCCCGCCCCGGCGCGAAACTCACCGCGCTCGACGACACCAAGGCGCGTGCGCTGCCCGGCGTTCTCGCCATTGTCCGCGACGGCAGTTTTCTCGGCGTCGTCGCCGAGGCCGAGGACATCGCGATCAAGGCGCAGGAATTGCTCGCCAAGGGTGCGACCTGGGAAGGCGGCGACACGCTGCCCGGCAACGACGATCTCAAGGGTTGGCTGACCAAACAGCCGGCCGAGACCACGATCTCCGCCAAGCAGGAAGGCAACGCCACCGGGCCCAAGGTCAAGACGATCCGCCGCGAGTATACCAAGCCCTATATCGCGCACGCCTCGATCGGCCCTTCGTGCGCCATTGCGATCTGGCCCGACGAGGTCAGCGTCCGCGTGATGTCGCACAGCCAGGGCATCTATAATCTCCGCGCCGATTTGCAGAAGGTGCTCGGCCTGCCGCTCGAGAAGATCGTCGTGCAGCACGCGGAAGGCGCCGGCTGCTACGGCCACAACGCGGCCGACGACGTCGCGCTCGATGCGGTGTTGCTTGCCCGCGCGGTTCCCGGCCGCCATGTCCGCATGCTGTGGACGCGTGCGGAGGAACTGGCCTGGGGCCCACTCGGCCCTGCGCAGACCGTCGCCATCGAGGCCGACCTCGACGCGTCCGGCGGCGTCGTCGCGTGGCGTCACGACATCTGGGCCAACGGCCACACCTCGCGCCCCGGCCGCTCCAAGATCCCGACATTGCTTGCCGGTTATCACATCGAGAAGGCATTCCCGATGGAGCCCGCCGTCAATCCGCCCCTGGCCGGCGGCGGCGGTTCGGATCGCAACTCGATCCCCGCCTACGACTTCCCCAACTGGTGCGTGACCAACCACCGCCTGCTGACGATGCCGGTCCGCGCTTCCGCGATGCGCTCGCTCGGTGGCTTCGCCAACGTGTTCGCGATCGAATCCTTCGTCGACGAACTCGCCGCGGAGTGGGGCGACGACCCCGTCGAATGGCGCCTGCGCCACTTGCCCGACCCGCGCGCCCGCGCCGTCGTGGAAGCCGCCGCTCGCCGCGCCGGCTGGAAGGATTGGAAAAAGCGCGAAGGCTTCGGCCACGGCATCGCCTACGCCCGCTACAAGCACACGCAGGCCTATTGCGCCGTTATCGCCGAGGTCGAGGTCGACGCGGCGGTTCGTGTGCATCGCCTTGTCGCCGCCATCGATGTCGGCGAGATCATCAACCCCGACGGCGTCATCAACCAGACCGAAGGCGGCTGCATCCAGGCTGCGAGCTGGACGCTGCTCGAAGCCGTGAAGATCGAGGACGGCCGCGTTGCCAGCGATAGCTGGGAATCCTATCCGATCCTGAAGTTCTCCGACGTGCCGAAGGTCGAAGTCGAGCTCGTCAACCGCCCGGAGGAGCGCGCGATGGGCGGCGGCGAACACACCATGGGGCCGGTCGCTGCAGCCATCGCCAACGCCGTCAACGACGCGCTCGGCGTGCGCGTGCGCGAGTTGCCGATCACGCCGGAACGCATCGTCGCGGCGATGAGTTGAGGTGTCAGACCC
>CAMDPA010000061.1 GCA_945903565.1 Devosia equisanguinis
GCGTCTGCCCTTCTTGGTCCGATGATCCGGGATAGCTTCGAGGGCTTGGAACAAGGTCAGCGCGTTCATCGGTGGTCTCCGTCGGGCGGAGACCGTTAGAACTCTGTTCGCGCCGCCATCATACGCGGTGAATTGAATCACCCTGGGCTTGTAGGGGTGAATACCCAGAGCGGCGAAGACGTGCCACGTTCCCGCCAATCGTGCGTCACGAACTTCCCTGGTGCAGTAACCTTCTTACCAGAGCCTCGCGGCACCCCGCACGCCGCTGGCGTCGCCCCATTTGGGTGGCCTGATAACGATGTGAGGCTCGTCGGCAAATACGTAGGGTTTGGCCAGACGCGGTAGCTCCGGGTAGAGATGGCCGAGGTTCGACAGCCCACCGCCGAGAACGACGACTGTGGGATCGAAGATGTTGACGACATGGGCAAGGCCCCGCGCCAGTCGGTCCGCATGCCGGGCGAGCGTCGCCTGGGCTGCTGCGTCGCCGGCAGCAGCGGACGCGGCAATCTCCTCGGCGGTGAGGTCCTGGCCGGCTTGCCGCCGGTGATCGGCGGCAAGGCCCGTGCCCGAAACCCATGTCTCCATGCATCCGATTCGGCCGCACCAGCACACGGGCCCTGGATGCTCATCCGCCCGCGCCCAAGGCAAGGGATTGTGGCCCCACTCGCCGCCGATCGCGTTCGGCCCGTCGATGAACTGCCCGTTGACCGCGAGGCCGCCGCCGCAGCCGGTGCCGATGATGATGCCGAACACCGAGCGAGCGCCTTCGCCCGCGCCATCGACCGCTTCCGACAGCGCGAAGCAATTGGCGTCGTTGGCGAGCCGCACAGGACGGCCTAGGTGGGCCTCCAGATCACGGCCGAGCGGGCGGGCATTGAGCCAGGTCGAGTTGGCGCCCTGCACAAGACCTGTCCGCGGCGCGATCGAGCCGGGTTTGCCGATGCCAATGCTGGCCGATATGCCGGTGCCGGCTTCCAGCGCCGCGACCACCTCTCCGATCGCACTGATCGTGGCGTCGTAGTCGCCGCGCGGGGAGGGACGCCGGAGCTGGGCGCGGACTTCGCCTTCGGTCCCAAGCAGTACACCTTCGATCTTGGTGCCGCCGAGATCGATGCCAATTTTACCGTCGACGCCCATGGTTTTATTCGTTCCGTCCGCCGAGCCGTCTGAACTTTTATCCTCGGGTCTTGCAGCTCGCGGTATCATCCGCCAACGTGGCCCCTCGATCAATGACCACAGCACATGACGACAGCACGGGGGGGCTGAGCGATGGCGCGGGACTGGCTCGGTTTCAAGGATCACCCGCGCGGGCTGTCGACGCTGTTCATGACGGAGCTGTGGGAGCGGTTTTCCTACTACGGCATGCGGGCACTGTTGGTGCTCTACATGACCGCGCCGGCGATCGAGGGCGGCCTGGCGTTGGCGACGCCGGAGGCCGCGCGGATCTACGGCAACTATACGATGGCCGTGTATCTGCTTGCGATTCCAGGCGGTTTTGTCGCCGATGCGTTCTTGGGAACGCGCCGCGCGGTGATGATCGGCGGGGTGATGATCGCCTGCGGGCACTTCGCGTTGGCCGTGCCGTCGGTGGCGATGTTCTTCCTGGGGTTGGTGCTGATCGCGCTGGGAACGGGTCTGTTCAAGCCCAGCATTTCAGCCCTGGTTGGGGCGCTGTATGCGCGGGATGACGAGCGCCGCGACGCGGGGTTTTCGATTTTCTACATGGGGATCAACATTGGCGCGTTCATAGCGCCGCTGGTGACGGGCTTTCTGGCGCAAAGCGTGTGGTTCAAGGCGTGGCTCGCGGCCCGCGGATTCGATCCCGCGTTGTCCTGGCATTGGGGCTTCGGGGCGGCCGGTGTCGGCATGGTGTTGGCGGTCGCGAGTTTTGCGCGGCGGAACGGCGAGATCGGCGGCGGGCAGAGCCAGCCGCGCCCTCTCGATCAGGCCGCGTGGCATGCTGCGCTGGTTCTTGTGGGAACCGCGGCGTTGCTCGTGCTGCTCGTATTGTCGGACCGCGAGGGCTTCACCTGGCTGCGCGGCATCTTCGTGATCGTACCGGCGGCGGCGATCGCATGGTTCGCGCGTTCGGTGCAAGCCGACGCACGGCGCATTGCGGCGGTGTTCGTGCTGTTCCTGGCGTCGATGCTCTTCTGGGCGATCTTCGAGCAAGCGGGCGTTTCGATTGCGCTGTTTGCGGATCAACTCACGCGCAACGAGGTGGCGGGCTTCGCGTTTCCAAGTGCCTGGTATCAGGCGCTCAATCCGCTGTTCGTGATCGTGCTCGCTCCATTTATCGCCGCGCTGTGGATCAGGCTGGGCGCGAGGCAACCTTCGGCGCCGGCGAAGTTCGCGTTGGGTCTCGCGTTCCTGTGCGCGTCGTTCCTGTTGATGGTGCCGGCGGCGCAACTGGCGGTGGCGGGGAAGGTCAGCCCGTGGTGGCTGGTGGGGCTGTTCCTCTTGCAGACGATTGGCGAGTTGTGCCTGAGCCCGGTCGGTCTCAGCACCATGACGCGGATCGCGCCGGCGGGATGGTCGGCGCTGGTGCTCGGGATCTGGTTCCTGGCGGCGTCGTGGGGCTCCAAGCTGGCGGGCGTGCTCGGCGCGCGCTTTTCGGCGGACGCGGTCGGGGGCCTCGCGTGGTTCTTCCTGGAGCAGGCGCTGCTGGTCGCTGCGGCGACGCTCGTGCTGGCCGCGCTGGTCCCTTGGGTGAAGCGGCTGATGGGGACGACGGCTTGAGCAGAAACCGGCCGTTGAAAGCGCCGTTTCGGAAGAAGCCTTAGCCAATTCTCGACCTTGGCCACCAAGCCCAGATCACCCTGCGGGTGATACGAGGGATTTCATCCCTCGAGCACCCTGACCAGGGGCTCGGCCCCTGGACCTGCTCCTAAAAGGGAGGGTTTCCAAAGGGCGGGCCCTTTGGCAGGGTCGAGGGACAGCGTCCCTCGTCTTGCGACCGGCCGTATCAACTGCCGCTTCTTGGGCAAAATGCAAAAGGCGGGAACCGCTTTCGCGATTCCCGCCCAATTCGTAAGTCCGATGTCGCGAGGTCAGACCGCCTGGTTGGCTTCGGCGGCGGCGCGTTCGGCCTCGACGCGTTCCTTGTCTTCCTTGCCCTTGACCGTGACATCGCGGTCGACGAACTCGATCACCGCGCGCGGGGCCATGTCGCCATAGCGATAGCCGGCCTTGACGACGCGCGTGTAGCCGCCGGTGCGGTCCTTGTAGCGCGGGCCCAGAACGTCGAACAGCTTCTTGGCCATGTCCTCGTCGCGCAGACGGGAAGCCGCGAGGCGACGCGAGTTGAGATCGCCGCGCTTGGCGAGCGTGATGTACTTGTCGATCAGGCGCTTCAGGTCTTTCGCCTTCGGCAGCGTCGTGACAATCTGCTCGTGACGAATGAGCGAGGCGGCCATGTTCGACTGCATCGCTTGACGATGGGCTGGATCGCGGTTGAAGCGACGGCCCAGACTTCTATGTCTCATGGTGATTTACCCTTAGGGTGGTTGGATTGGTTATGGGAGGTTCTTTGGCCTCGCCTTGAACGGGGTGAGTCGGGGTGAGTAGTGAATGGTGAGTAGTGAGTGGTGGGCTTGTGAAACCACCATTCGCCACTGACCACTCACCACTCACAAATCTCAGTACTGATCTTCGAAGCGCTTGGCCAGTTCCTCGATGTTGTCGGGTGGCCAGTTGGTCACTTCCATGCCCAGGTGCAGGCCCATCGAGGCCAGGACTTCCTTGATCTCGTTCAGAGACTTGCGCCCGAAGTTCGGGGTGCGCAGCATCTCCGCTTCGGTCTTCTGGATGAGGTCGCCGATGTAGACGATGTTGTCGTTCTTCAGGCAGTTGGCCGAGCGCACGGAAAGCTCGAGCTCGTCGACCTTCTTGAGCAGTGCCGCGTTGAACGCCAGCTCGGGGTGCGACTTCTCCTCGACGGCCTTTTTCGGCTCCTCGAAGTTGATGAACACGGCAAGCTGGTCCTGCAGGATGCGGGCGGCCAGCGCCACCGCGTCCTCGGCGCGAACCGAGCCGTCGGTCTCGACGGTCATGGTCAGCTTGTCATAGTCGAGGATCTGGCCCTCGCGGGTGTTCTCGACCTTGTAGCTGACCTTCTTGACGGGCGAATACAACCCATCGACGGGGATCAAGCCGATCGGGGCGTCGTCGGGACGATTGCGCTCGGCGGCCACGTAGCCCTTGCCGATGTCGGCCGTGAACTCCATGCGCACCGATGCGCCCTGATCGAGATGGCAGATCACGTGCTCGGGATTGAGGATCTCGACGTCCGAGCTCGCCTCGATGTCCCCGGCCTTGACCGCGCCGCGCGTGTCCTTCTTCAAGACCATGCGCTTGACGCCGTCGGAGTGGATGCGCAGCGCGACTTCCTTGATGTTGAGGATGATGTCGGTCACATCCTCGCGCACGCCGGGGATCGAGGAGAACTCGTGCAGCACGCCGTCGATCTGAACGGTCTTGATGGCGGCGCCCTGCAGCGAGGAGAGCAGCACGCGGCGCAGGGCGTTGCCGAGCGTCATGCCGAAGCCACGCTCCAGCGGCTCGGCGACCAGCGTCGCGTTGCGGGTCTTGTCGCGGCCGGCCTCGATCTGCAGCTTCTGCGGCTTGATCAGGTCTTGCCAGTTCTTCTGCAGGACATTTGCCATGGGGAACCTCGGGGGCAATCGTGGGGTCGGGGAGTGTGAAATGCTGAAATCGCGAGATCGCGGGTCGATCTGGCGACCTCACGACATCACGATCTCCAGCAACAGATCGGGCTTTCGCACCAGATCGGGGCGAACGCCTCGCCTTAGACGCGGCGGCGCTTGCGCGGGCGGCAGCCGTTGTGCGGGATCGGCGTGACGTCGCGGATCGACGTGATCTGGAAGCCGACGGCCTGCAGGGCGCGCAGGGCGGATTCGCGGCCCGATCCAGGACCGGTCACTTCGACCTCGAGGATCTTCATGCCGTGCTCGGCGGCCTTCTTGCCGGCGTCTTCGGCTGCCATCTGGGCGGCGTAAGGCGTCGACTTGCGCGAGCCCTTGAAGCCCATCGTGCCGGACGAGGACCACGCGATGGCGTTGCCCTGGGCGTCGGTGATCGTGATCATCGTGTTGTTGAAGGAGGCATTCACGTGGGCGACGCCCGACGAAATGTTCTTCTTCTCGCGGCGGCGAACCTTGGCGCGGCCCTGCGTCTGCTGCTCTTTAGCCATTTAGTGCGAACTCCGGAAATTGGGTCTCGGGTCCCGGTGAGGGACCGCGCGGATTTCAATGCAGAAGCGACGTGACGACTACTTCGTCACTTTCTTCTTGCCGGCGATGGCGACGGCCTTGCCCTTGCGGGTGCGCGCGTTGGTGCGCGTGCGCTGACCACGAACCGGCAGCTTCTTGCGGTGACGCAGGCCGCGGTAGCAGCCTAGATCCATCAGCCGCTTGATGTTCATCGAAACTTCGCGCCGCAGATCGCCTTCCACGTTGTAGTCGCGGTCGATGGCTTCGCGGATCTGCAGCACCTCGGCGTCGGTCAGCTGGTTCACGCGCCGCTCGGCGGGGATATTGACCTTGGTGCAGATGTCCTTGGCATACTTTTCCCCGATGCCATGGATGTACTGTAGCGCGATCACGACGCGCTTCTGCGTGGGGATGTTCACTCCGGCGATGCGAGCCACGTGGCGTCTCCTGAAAGGCCGTTTCGTTCATGCGGTCGGTCGCAATTTCATCGACCGATGGGCGGTCCGTGAAATTGCGGCCGGCGGTTCAGCGCCCCTGCCACCGAACTGCGGGGGGCACTCCTGTCATCTTCACGCAAGAAAGGCCAGACGCGCAGTGGCCCGTGCGATTTCGCTGACGGATCCTGCGTCTGGCTCGTGCGTCATGAGAACGCAGCCTTATAGCGGCTGCGGGGGGGCACGTCAACGCCTCGCGACAGTCCCGCGACAATCCATGCTGCATTGCAAAGATACAACGCGGCCTGGGCAGGGTTTGCGGCGTGTTCAAAGCTCACTTAGGTACCGGATCCTGGCCCTTTTGCCAGTCGGCGGGGCCGATCTTGCCGATCGCGATCACCGCTTGGGTCCGGCTGTCCACGGCGAGCTTTTGCAGGATCGCGGACACGTGGGCCTTGATGGTTGCCTCGGATACACTGAGCTTATAGGCGATCTGCTTGTTCAGCAGGCCCTCGCCCAGCATCATCAACACGCGAACCTGTTGCGGGGTGAGCGAGCTCAGGCGCTTGGCGAGATTGGCTGTTTCGGGGTCGTGGCCGGCCCCGAGGGGGATTTCGGGCGGGCTCCAGACGCCGCCATCGAGGACGTGGCGGATCGCTGTGCGGATCTTGTCGACCGGTAACGATTTGGGGACGTAGCCGGAGGCGCCGAACTCCAGCGCGCGGCGGATGGTGCCGGCATCTTCGCTGGCGGAGACCACGACGACGGGGATTTCCGGGTATTGAGCCCGGATGTAGAGCAGGCCCGACAGCCCTTGAACGCCGGGCATCGAAAGGTCGAGCAGAATGAGATCGATATCCTTGGCGCGTTCCAGCGTGGTGCCAAGTTCCTCGAGGCCGCCGGCCTCCAGCACGTGCACGCCGTCTATGGAGGCGCTGAGCGCTTGGCTCAGCGCGGCCCGGAACAGGGGGTGATCGTCGACGATCACGATCCGATGATTGGCCATCGTTCACTCTTCGGCGGCTACGGTGCTGCCACCGTGGCTCTGCCCCTGATTGTTTCCCGGCTTCTCTGCCGCAATCCGATTCGGAAAACGGGCTCAGCTTGGCGAGACTTAAGCAGTGCCTGCGGCGTCTTGACAAGGGCCTACTGGTTTGAAGCTTACCCGCGAATGTGCTGGTTCGGGGGGGCGCGACTGTCCCCAGCAAAAAACCACATTCATGGACAAGCGTGTTCCAAGCGTTGGCCAGAGCACTTAAACCAAGCACCTTCACTAAACTTCGAGAAATGTGGGAGGGGGACCCTTCCCGCCTGCAACCCGACGAGGACGGCGATGGATTTCGAGGAGCGCAAACCCTACTGGCGTCACACCAAATGGCAGATGGTGGCGAGCCTGCTGCCGTTCCTGCTGTTGATCATCGTGCTGCCGCTGTACGTGGACCGCTTCAACTCCAACAAGTTCCTGGGCTTTCCGCTCGGCTACTTCATGATGGGGCATGGCCTGCTGCTGATCTCGATCTTCACGGTTGCCTCGTTCATCAACCGGCAGGACGCCATCGATCATTGGCATGGGGCGAACGAGGATATGTGAGTGGTGAATGGTGAGTAGGCAGTAGTTGGGGGAAAGCAATATGTGGCCGTCGTTTGAAGATCGTTCGCTGGTTTCTGCTTTCCGAGTTCTGATTTCTCCCCCTTCTGACTTCTGATTTCTCTACGCCCGGACCCAGCCCATGGCAGCGACATCGCAGCGCCGTCTCGTCAACCCGATGCTGGGCACGTACTTCGGTATTTTCGTCAGCTTGATCGTGGGTATCGTGCTGCTATTGCTCGTATTCGAGCAGTTGGGCATGTCGGGGCCGTTCCTGCGGATCGGCATGCTGGTCGCGCCAATCGCCCTGTATATCGTGGTGGGCGCGGCCGCGGCCTGTCGCGAACCCGCCGACTTCCTAGCGGCCGGGCGGCGGGTGCCGTCGGTCTACACGGGGCTGGTGTTGGCCGGCTCGGCCACCGGAGCAACCGGTCTCGTTGCAATAACGGGGCTTTTTTTTATCAATGGTTTCGACGCGTGGTGTCTGGCGATCGGTTTGTGGGCCGGTTTCGTCGTGATGGCGCTGCTGATTGCGCCCTACTTGCGCAAGCTCGGGGCCTATACCGTGCCGAGTTATCTCGGCCGGCGGCTCGACAATCGGCTGGTGCGGATTACGTCGGCCGCCGTGCTGGTGGTGCCGATGGTGCTGATCGTGGCGGCCGAGCTGAAGATGGGCGCCTATGCGGCAGCCTGGCTGTCGGGCGGCTCGGAAGCCTTCATGACCCAGCTCATTGTGTTGGCGCTGATACCGATGGTGGTGCTCGGCGGAATGCGGTCGCTGACCTGGTCCAACGCGGGCCAGGCGATGGTCGCGCTGTTGGCGTTGATCGTGCCGGTGGCGATCGTTGCCGTGCTCGAGACGAACCTGCCGCTGCCGCAGCTCAGTCACGGGCCGGTGCTGCGGGGCATCGGCCGGCTCGAGGCGATGCAGGGCGTGCCGATGCCGCTGGCGCCGCTGCTCGGGCTCGATCTCGCGGGGCTTGATATGCGCGCCTTGGGGCATCGCATCGCCCACCCTTATGCGAGTGTGGGGCCGGTGGCGTTCATCCTGATGTTGCTGAGCGTCATGTGCGGGATAGCGGCGGCGCCGTGGTTGCTGCCGCGCGTCGTCTGCACGCCCAGCGTCTACGAGACGCGCAAGTCGGCGGCCTGGGCGATCGTGTTCTGCGGCATCATTCTGCTGACGGCGGCGTCCGTGGCTGTTTTCCTGCGCGATATCGTGATGGATCAGCTCGTGGGGCGTGCGCCGGCCGCCCTGCCGGATTGGTTCAGAGGATTGATGCAGGCGGGGTTGGCCGGCATCCAGGGCAATCCTGCCCAGGTTCAGGTCACCAACATTGGTTTCAAGCGCGACGCGGTCTTGTTCGCGTTGCCACTGGCCGCGGGGTTCCCGGCGGTGGTGCTGCATATGGCGCTCGCGGGGGCGGTGGCGGCGGCGATGCTGGGCGCGAGTGCGGCGATTGTGGCGATCGGTAACATGCTGGCCGAGGATGGAGTTGGCGGCCTCGTCTGGGAGCCGCCGCCGCAGATGCGGGTGACGGTGGCGCGCGTGGCGATCGCCGCCGTTGCCGTTCTGACAGGTTGGATCGCGATGCTCGTGCCGTCGGATCCGCTCGACCTGATGCTGTGGGGGCTGGCGTTGTCGGCCTCGGCAGGGTTCCCGGTGATCGTGTTGTCGGTGTTGTGGAAGCGGCTCAACGCGTTTGGTGCCTGCGCTGGGATGGTCGCTGGGTTCGCGACGGCGGTGCTGGCGATCATGGCGGGTGAGGCTGCGTGGCTCGGCATGCCCGGAACGCTGGCGGCTACGTTCGGTGTGCCGGCCGGGTTCCTGGCGGCGGCCGTTGCGACGCGGCTCGCCGGCGCGCCCGACCGCCAAGTGCTCGCGCTGCTCCGCTATATGCGGCTGCCGGGGCGCGAAACGATCTACGATCGCGAGGCGCGACTGCAGCGGATGAAGCAACAGCGCGGCCCTTGAGGCGATGGGCTGCTTGCCTTAGCGGCTCGCGCTCAGCACTTGCCCAGGTTCATCGAGATCCGCGAGACGGTGTTGCCGCGCGGCGTGATGTTGATCGACTGGTTGCAGTTTGTGGTCTTGACCGCCATCGAGGCGGTGAACCCGGGCCCGTCAATCGCCAGATTGAAACCGTCGCCCATCATGTTGCCCTTGATCGAGCCGTTGGTGGCCCAAGTCCGTTCCTCCCAGGCGCCTAAAAGCAGGGTTCCCGCGACATTCAGGTTGGTGACGGCGTCGATCTTGTACCCCTGGCTGGCACAGCGCAGGTTCTGGCGCACGACCGAGCCGTTGCCTTCGACGAAATAGGTCGCGACGCAGCGCATCTGCTCGCTGCTGCCGTCGGCCATGACGATGCTGCCGGGCCCCGACCAGCGCCCAGGTAGGTTGAGAACCGGATTGGCGACGGCTGCCGTCGCGCATACAGCGCTTGCGATCGCAACCGCGGATGTGAGACGCCGCTGCAGATTCCGCCGCAAAGAGTATGCCTGCATGGCTCGGGCTCCTGGCTTCTTGGTCGAGCGTCACTATCCGACACGTGGCGGTCCGGCAAGTCGCAAGCGGAGCACAACCGCGTGCGTGTTGGACCAATCGCAGAGTACCAACCCGTATTTCCGGCATCCCGGCTGCGGGAATTGCAGCAGCTGCTGCTGCAATATGGCGAGCAGCAACGCTTACGTGGTTTGCTCCGGAAAGACGAGGAGTCTTGCAGTTTCTCGCGCGATCTTCAAAAGGTTTGTTCCGGCGCTCGTGCATTGCGCTGCATCTGTTGCCACCGCGCAAGTCGATGCTCAGATTGGGCGTGGCCGGCCGGTGATGTCGAACATGTGATCGACGGGACCGTGCCCGCTGCCGATGGTGTGGCTCTGCCCTGCAGAAATCGCCGCTGTCAAGTAACGCTTGGCGCCGCGCACAGCTTCGTCGAGTGGTACGCCGGTGGCAAGCAGGGCGGCGACGGCGGCCGACAACGTGCAACCGGTGCCGTGGGTATTGGGGGTCTCGATCCAGGGGGCCTGGATGTGCTCCACTTTGCCACCAGCCGTTGCGAGCACATCGGTCGCCTGTGGTCCTTGGCGGTGCCCGCCCTTGACCAGCACGGCGTGACAACCAAGCGCCAGCAAGGCCGTCGCTTGAGCCTCGGCGTCATCGAGGCTTTGTGCGATCGTCGTGCCGAGCAGGGCGGCAGCTTCGGGCAGGTTGGGCGTGATCAGCGTGGCGAGCGGGATCAGGCGGCCCTTGATGGCGGCGACGGCGTCGGGCTCGAGCAGGCTGTCGCCGCTGGTGGCGACCATGACGGGGTCTACGACCACGGCAATCCCGGCCCGGCGCGCCAGTGCGTCCGCTACCGCTGTTACGATGGTGGCGTTGGCGAGCATGCCGGTCTTGACCGCACGGACGGTGAGGTCGTCGAACACCGCTTCGATCTGGGCGGTGACGAAGGCGGCCGGTGGTGTGTGGACCGCGCGCACGCCTTTCGTGTTCTGGGCGGTCAGCGCGGTCAGCACGCTGGCGCCGTAGACGCCGAGCGCGGTGAACGTCTTGAGGTCGGCCTGGATGCCGGCGCCGCCGGACGAATCCGAGCCGGCGATCGTCAGCGCGACAGGCGGCGTGTTGGTTGGCGTCGGCTGCTGCATGCCCCGCTCCTCAATGGCCCGCGCCCTTGCGCATGATCTCGCCCTGCAGCGATTTTGACGTCATCCATTCCTCGAAGCTGGCAAGGCCGGGAAAGGCGTCCAGCATCCACTGGCCGATCACGTTCATCGAGCCGCCGACCAGGAACATGCCGAGCGCCAGCGCGCCCACGCCGGCCGTCATCGCGCGCTTGTCGAAGGTTTCGGGCCTGGCCGCAAACAGCCGTCGCGCCAGCACATTGCCCAGGCCCAGGATCAGGGCCAGTCCGATGACGGCCAAGGGCGTGCCCAGCCATGCGCCGCCGCGCAGCAGCGAAGGGACGTAAGAGCGGAGCAGGTCGTGCACGGGGCCCGCCAGGATCAGGATACCCGCCAGGATCAGCATCGCGCCCATCACGCGCTCAACCGCACCCATGTGACGCTTGAAACGCTGCAGGAAGCGCATGAACGGCCCAATCGCGACGGCGGCGAGGATGAACGGGACGCCGAGGCCGAGCGAATAGAAGAACAGCAGGCTCACGCCCATGCCGAGGCTGCCTTCGTTGGCCGCGACGGCAAGCACGGTGGCGAGGATGGGTCCGACGCACGGCGTCCATCCGAACGCGAAGGCAAGGCCGATCACGTAGGCGCCGATGAGGCTCGCGCCTTCCACGTCGGCGTGATAGCGCGCCTCCTGATACAGCAAGGGGATGCGCACGAGCCCCAGGAAATGCAGACCGAACGCGACGATCACCAGGCCGGCCGCGATCGACAAGGGGCCCTTGTAGACCTGGATGAGTTGGCCGAACGCGGAAGCGCCGGCGCCCAGCCCGACGAACACCGTCGTGAAGCCCAGCACGAAGCAAACCGAGCCCAGGATCACACGGCGGTGCTGGGCGGCATCGAGCCCGCCCGCTTCGCCCATCCGCGCGACCGACGTGCCGCCGAGATAGCCAAGGTAGGGCGGCACCAGCGGCAGCACGCACGGCGACAGAAAGCTCACCATGCCGGCAAGCAGAACGCCAAGGTAGATATGTAGCTCTGCGAGCATTGCCGGTCCTGGAGGTTCATTAGCGCGTGCGTTGTATCACAACTGGTGCCTCGCGGCGGCGTCAACCTTGTCTCACGCCTGCGTGAGATGGCTGACGTAGCGTGGGCGAGGATACAAGGGCTTGGCAAAAAGTGTAATATGTTGTATTACATTCAGGGGAGGCGTTTCGTTTGATCGCGAGTTTCAGAAGCAAAGCCCTCGAGCGTTTCTGGACTCGTGGGGAAACGCGGCGCGTAAATCCGGCGCACGTGAAGAAGTTGCGTCTGATCCTCGGCCTGCTCGATGACGCAGACCGGCCCGAGGGCTGGATGTTCCGGGCTTCGGTTTCCATCCCCTCACAGGGGATCAAAATGGCCGCTATGCCGTGAAGGTCGACAAGAACTGGCGCGTGACTTTTGGCTGGTCCGATCAAGGGCCGGATGCGGTTCACGTGGATTATGAAGACTACCACTAGGGACTTACCAGGATATGTCCAGGAGCAGCCGCCATTCCAGCATCGCGCCGGTTCACCCCGCCGAGATCATTCTCGATGGCCTATCGGCGACGGGCATCAGCAAGGCGGAGCTTGCGCGTGGGCTGGGGATCAGCCGCAATACGCTCTATAATTTATTGGACCAAAAGCAGGGCGTAACACCGGAGATGGCATTGCGGCTTCAGGCTGTGTGGGGCAGCACGGCGCATACGTGGCTCAACCTTCAGATGGCCCACGACCTGTGGAAGGCCCAGAAGAAAGTCGATACCGGCAAGCTGAAGCGGATTACCGCACGCGAACCGAAAGCTGCATAGGCCTCAGCGCAGGCGCGCGATCGCGGCCGGTGCTTCGTGGAAGTGATCGATCACGATGTCGGCGCCGAGGTCGCGCACGGGCGTCGTGGTGTAGCCGAAGCTGACCGCGATGGTCTTGACGCCGGCGGCCTTGGCGGCCCCGATATCGGCGCCGCTGTCGCCGATCATGATCGCCTCGGGCGGCGTTGCGCCAAGCCCGGCGAGCGTCGCCAGCACCATGTCGGGCGCGGGTTTGCGCGGCAAATGAGGGGTTTCGCCGATCACCGCGCCGAACCAGCGCATCAGATCGAGTTCGTCGAGCACGCGGGCGGTGATCGCGGCCGGCTTGTTGGTGCAGATGCCCATCGCGACGCCTTCGCCCGCCAATTTTGCGAGCAATTCGATCGCGCCGGGAAACGGCTTGCTGCGGCCCGCGCCGAGCGCCTCGTAGCGTTGCGTGAAGCCGTGGTTCAGCCGCTCCAACAGTGCCTCGTCGTCGCGCCGCCCCAAGCGCACCAGCGCCCGCTCGACCAGAACACGCGCACCGCCACCGATCATGGTGACAACGGTAGGCTCGTCGAAGGCCGCGATGGCCTCCTCGTGAAGGCAGACGTTGAGCACATCGGCGATATCGCCGGCGCTATCGATCAGCGTGCCGTCGAGGTCGAATACGATGGCGCGGGGCCAGCCCGCTGTTGTGCGCTCAACCATGGGTCAGCGCCGCCACGCCCGGCAATTCGCGCCCTTCGAGCCATTCGAGGAAGGCGCCGCCGGCCGTCGATACGTAGGTGAATTGTTCCGTTACGCCCGCGGCATTGAGGGCCGCGACGGTATCGCCGCCGCCGGCGACCGAGACGAGTTGGCCGGCTTTGGTCATGCGAGCGGCCTGCTTGGCCAGCGCGAAGGTGCCTTCGCCGAATGGTGCGATTTCGAACGCGCCGAGCGGACCGTTCCACAGCAGCGTGTGGCAGCCTTCGATGACCTTGGCGAGGTGGGCGACGGATTTGGGGCCGACGTCGAGGATCATCGCGTCGGCTGGCACCGCCGCGACATCGACCACCGACGACGCCGCGCCGGCCTTGAACTCGCGTGCGATGACGGCGTCGACCGGCAGCACGATCTCGCGGCCCTTGGCCTTGGCCTCGGCCATGATGGCGCGGGCGGTCTCGTGATGGTCCGGCTCGGCGAGCGATTTGCCGACGTCGATGCCCTGCGCCTGCAGGAACGTGTTGGCCATGCCGCCGCCGATGATGAGCTTGTCGACCTTGGCGAGCAGGTTGGTCAGCACGGGGATCTTGGTCGAGACCTTGGCGCCGCCGACAACGGCAACGGTGGGGCGTTTGGGGGCCTCCAGCGCCAACTTCAGCGCGTTGATCTCCCCCATCATCAGCGGCCCGGCGTAGGCCGGCAGCAGGTGCGCGATGCCCTCGGTCGACGAGTGCGCGCGGTGGGCGGCCGAGAACGCGTCGTTGACGTAGATGTCGCCGAGTGCGGCGAGGGCTTCTGTGAAGCGCGGTCTGTTGACTTCCTCGCCCGTATGGAAACGCGTGTTTTCCAGCACGATGATGCCGCCTGCGGGAAGATTTGCGATTGCCGCCGTCACGGCGTCGCCAACGCAGTCGTCGGCAAACGCGATGGGCATCCCTGCGAGGCTCGCCAGCATGTCGGCGACGGGCTTCAGGCTGTCCTTGGGATCGCGGCCCTTGGGGCGGCCGAAGTGCGAGATGACGATGACCTTGGCGCCGCGGCTTGCCAGATCCTTGAGGCCGGGGATGAGGCGCGTGAGCCGGGTGACGTCCGACACCTTGCCGCCGGACACGGGCACGTTGAGGTCGGCGCGAACGATGACGCGCTTGCCCCGCACGTCGGCGCTCGCGATCGGCTTGAGTTTATCCAGGTTCATGGGCGTTCTCACGGGGACGTTGGATAAAGGGGCACTAACCGGGAACGGGAGGCAGGGCAAGTGGGCGGGAGGCGTAAGGCGCCTATCTGCTGGATTTCCCTGCGCATAACCCTGGCGCAGGCCGCTGCCGATCGTCCCGCTTTCTGGACAGTGGGTAAGCCGGACGATAAGACTGCCCTTGATTGAGAGGGATTTAGCCTGCCGGTCGCTGAATACGCGGCACGGCCAGGCCGATTGAGGCAGAGAGACATCCATGAGCGGCGTGAACAAGGGCGGCGTGAACGAGATCCGCGGCGCCTTTCTCGACTTCTTCAAGAAGAACGGCCACGAGGTCGTTTCGTCCTCGCCGCTGGTGCCGCGCAACGATCCCACGTTGATGTTCACCAACGCCGGCATGGTCCAGTTCAAGGACGTGTTCACCGGCAAGGAGCAGCGCCCCTACAAGACGGCGGCAACCTCGCAGAAGTGCGTGCGCGCGGGCGGCAAGCACAACGACCTCGACAACGTCGGCTATACCGCGCGTCATCACACGTTCTTCGAGATGCTCGGCAACTTCTCGTTCGGCGACTACTTCAAGGATCGCGCGATCGAGCTGGCGTGGAACCTCGTCACCAAGGACTATGGTCTCGACCCCAAGCGGCTGACCGTCACCGTCTACCATGAGGACGACGAGGCCCATAAGCTTTGGAAGAAGGTTGCCGGGCTGCCGGAAAGCCGGATCATCCGCATCGCGACGGACGACAACTTCTGGCGCATGGGCGACACTGGTCCGTGCGGGCCCTGCACGGAGATCTTCTTCGACCACGGCGACAAGATCCCCGGCGGCCCTCCCGGCTCGGCCGAGCAGGACGGCGACCGCTTCATCGAGATCTGGAACCTCGTGTTCATGCAGTTCGAGCAGCGCGCGCCGAATGACCGCGTGCCGCTGCCCAAGCCCTCGATCGATACCGGCATGGGGCTCGAGCGCATCTCGGCGGTGCTGCAGGGCACCCATGACAATTATGAAACGGATCTGTTCAAGGCGCTGATCGGGGCGTCGGAGCAGGAGACGGGTGTCAAGGCTGCGGGCGAGCACAAGGCGTCGCATCGGGTGATCGCTGACCACCTGCGCGCGGCGAGCTTCCTGATCGCGGACGGCGTGCTGCCGCTGAACGAAGGCCGTGGCTACGTGCTGCGCCGGATCATGCGCCGCGCCATGCGGCACGCGCATCTGCTCGGCGCGAAAGACCCGCTGATGTTCCGCCTGGTGCCGGCACTGGTGCGCCAGATGGGCGAATCCTATCCCGAGCTGCAACGCGCGCAGGGGCTCATCACCGAGACCTTGAAGCTGGAGGAGACACGCTTCCGCAAGACGCTGGAGCGCGGGCTGGGTCTCTTGTCCGAGGCGACGGCCAAGCATACCAAGGGCCAGACGCTGGCGGGCGATACCGCCTTCAAGCTGTACGACACCTACGGTTTCCCGCTCGATCTGACGCAGGATGCGCTGCGCGCGCGCGGCATCAAGGTCGACACCGACGGTTTCAATGCCGCGATGGAAAAGCAGAAGGAGGACGCGCGCAAGGCCTGGAAGGGTTCGGGCGACGCCGCCACCGAAACCGTGTGGTTCGAAATCAAGGAGCGCGTCGGCGCGTCGGAGTTTTTGGGCTATGACACCGAGATGGCCGAAGGCGTCGTGCAGGCACTCACGACCGGCGGCACGGAGGTCAAGGACCTGAAGACCGGAGTGGAAGGCGCGCTGGTGCTGAACCAAACGCCGTTCTATGGCGAATCCGGTGGTCAGGTCGGCGATGCGGGCCTCATCAAGGGGCCCAAGGGCGCGCTGTTCCGCGTCACCGACACGCAGAAAAAGCTCGGCGATCTGCTCGTTCACGTCGGCACGGTCGAGAAGGGCAGCTTCAAGGCGGGCGATGCCGTCGTGCTGGAGGTCGATCACGGCACGCGCACGGCGATCCGTTCAAACCATTCCGCCACGCATCTTCTGCACGAAGCGCTGCGACAGGTGCTCGGCACTCACGTCGCGCAAAAGGGCTCGATGGTATCGGCGGACCGGCTGCGGTTCGATTTTTCGCATACCAAGCCGATGGGCCCGGACGAAATCCGCGCCGTCGAGCGGCTCGCCAACGAGATCGTGACGCAGAACTCTGCCATCGAGACGCGGCTGATGGCCGTGGATGATGCGATTGAATCGGGCGCGATGGCGCTGTTCGGCGAGAAATACGGCGACGAAGTGCGCGTCGTTTCGATGGGCGAAAGGGTGTCAGACCCGGA
>CAMDPA010000062.1 GCA_945903565.1 Devosia equisanguinis
GCGACGGCCCGCACCCTGAGATCTTTCGAGTATCCCTTCGCCATCGCGATCCCCGCCGTTGCTGCCGGTGGAATCCGAATCTGATTTGCGCGTCCGAGGGAATCCCCTGTAACTGTTTTGATTCACATCAAGTGGAAAGCGCTCTATCCACGCCTCATCGTTCCGATGATGATACTGGTCCTGGCGCTGGTATTGCAGGCTTGGGTCCTGGTGGCGCTCGCCTGGTGTAACGGCGCGGCAGTCCAGTTCGGGTGGCCGGCGGAGCCAGGATGCAGCCTGGTGTACGGAAGCTCCGAATGGATCATATCGAACGCGGCCATCCTCCTTGCGATCGGCGGCCTCCTCGTTCAATTGGGCGTGAACAACATCAAGATCGTTCTGGATATCGTGAACTATTTCCAGAGCGATCGCGGGCACCGCCGCTTCAATCCGATCGAGGCCGTGAGCACGGTCTTCCACTATCGGCCCGATGGCGTGACCGAGTTCCGCCCCCGACTGCAGGCACGGCTCGATGAGCTGATGGCCGATCTCAGGCAGGCCGCTGGTCCGTTCGATCGAACGGTATTTGTCGCGCACAGCCTCGGCTCGATGATCACCATCGAAACGTTGAGGGATTGGCACCGTCGAAGCGAGAATTTTGGCCAAGTCGACCTGATCACGTTGGGGTCTCCCTACAAAGCCGTCTTCAACCACTATTTCCCGCATATGTTCGCGAAGGTTCATGCCGGCCTGGTGCCGAACTTGACGACCTGGACCAACATCTACCGCGCGAACGACTATGTGGGGAAAGAGCTGACCGAGCATGAGGCCGGCGTGACCGAGATCCCGCACCCGCCCCTGGGGCACAACGATTACCTTCGCCATGAAGACGTCTTGGTGGAAATCGCCAGGCGCATCCTTGCTGACAAAACCTGAGCGCGCTGCTCAGTCCCGCCGCTGCAGCAGGGCCTGCAGCCGGTCGCCGACGCGCAACCCGCGTACCCGCGTAACGAGCCCCTTCGCACCCGTGCGGACATGCCCCGCGATCGGCGCCGCCTTGATGCGCAGGTCGACGATCTGCTCGTGCGCGAGCCCGGCCCACGCACGCGAGGTCGCCAGCAACCGTGCGTCGAGATCGTTGCCGCGGCCTTCGAGCGCCAGCGTCATGGAGCCGCGCTTGCGGATGGCGTTGAGCCACGGCAGCACGCACAACAGCGCCGCGATCGCGAACGCGAGCTGCAAGCCGATCCGGTCCGCTGCCCAGCCGATGATGATCGCTCCCAAGAACGGCGCACCGCGATAGATCATCGTGTAGAGCGACATCACCCGCCCCCGGATCGAATTGTCGACCGAAGACTGCACCAGCGCCTGCGTGCCCGTCGACATCATCGTCAGCGTCCCGCCCCACAGCGCGCCGAACAGCACCGATACCCAGAGGTAACTAGTCCCCACGAACGCCAGCGTTGCCAGAATGTTGAGCAGGAACGCCAGCATGACAGCCAGCACCAGCCCGGTCGTGCGCGCGTACATCGCGACGAGGGCAGCTGCAATCGTCGCGCCGACGCCCATCGCCGCCGTGAGAATGCCGAGCCCCGAAGGCCCTGCCTGGAACACCTGATCGGCGAAGCCCGGCAGCAGATCCTGCAGCGGCCTGATCCAGATCGCGCCGATCGTCATCAGCAGGAACAGCGGACCGATACCGGCGTGACCGCGGACATACGCAAGCCCCTCCGCGATGTCGCCAAGCATGTTCGCGCTGCTGTGTCCCTTCCGGTCGGGAAACTCGAGCCGCATCGCGAACAGCCCCAGCAGATAGAACGCGCAGCCCACGGAGTTGGCCGCGATCGTATAGCCGACACCGGCGAACTCGATCAGCAGTCCCGCGAACGCCGGGCCGATGAAACGCGCGACGTTGTAGAGCGCGCTGTCGGTGGCGAGCGCCGTTGGGATTTCCTCTTTAGGCACCGTGTTCGGCACGATCGCGTGCCGCGAAATCGCGTTGAACGGATGCAGGCAGCCCAGCACCAGCGACAGCACGAGCAACAGCCAGATGTTCATCAGCCCGGCGAACGTCAGCGCCGCCATGACCGCACTGAGCACGAGGTTCAAAACCTGCGCGACCTTCTGCACCGTGATCGGGTTGACCCGGTCCGTGAACGCCCCCACGAACGGCGCGAGGATCATCATCGGCGCATAGTCGACCGCGACGATCACGCCGACCCAGGTGTTGCTTTTGGTCAGCTCCCAGGCGAGCCACAGCATCCCGATCCGCTGCATCCACAAGGTGATGAGCGCCGGCGACATGCCGCCCATGAAGCAGGCATAGTTACGGTGGGACCAGACCCGCACGAGCGGCCGCATCGCCTCCGGTATCTGCATTCCCCGCCTCCCTCAATGGTGTCTGACCCTCTGGGTCTGACACCGTGGCGCTCGTTCGAAGTCTTCCGGTTCTCGCCGCACCGCGTGCCCGCGCTTCGGTGCGCGTATTGGTGTCTGACCCTCCGGGTCTGACACCGTGGCACTCGTTTGAAGTCTACCGGCTCTCGCCGCACCGCTTGCCCGCGCTTCAGTGCAGCGTCTCGTACTGGTGTCAGACCCAGAGGGTCTGACACCTCAGCCAACGTGAATCGATTGAAACGCTATTTCATCACGAAAAACGCGCGAACACCACTTGGGTCTGGCCCCAGCTCCGGCGGTCCAGCTCTACAAATCCCGCAGGCAGAGTAACCTCCACGCCGACGCGCTCCTCGAGCACAGCCAACGCGCCGGGCGCCAGCCATCCGCCCTTGGCCGCCGCATCGAGGCCGCGCGGGCCAAGACCCTGATCATACGGCGGATCGCAGAACACCAGCGTGAATCCGGTATTGTTTTGGCGGCCCGCCGGGCCCAGATCCGTAGCGTCGCGCCGGAAGATGCGCGTGACGCCGCCCAACCCCAGTCCCTCGACGTTCTCGCGGATCAAACCGCGCGCTTCCGGGTCCTGTTCGACGAACAGGCAGTAGGCCGCCCCGCGCGACAACGCCTCGATGCCGAGCGCGCCGGTGCCCGCGAACAAGTCCAGCACGCGCGCACCCTCGATGTCGAAGTCGATCGCGCCATGCAGCAGGATGTTGAACACCGACTCGCGCACGCGATCTGACGTCGGGCGCAGGCCCTCGTGGTCCGGCCCCGCGATCGGCCTTCCCTTGAGAGTTCCTGCGACGACCCTCATGGCGTCCAGGTTCCAGGCTTCGCCTTGCGCTTGCTCGTGTGCGCCGGTTTGCCATCAAGCTCGTCTTGCGACTCGGTGCCCTCCCTCAGCCCCATCTCGCGCGCGATGTGCGGACCGAGCTGCTCGCGCAGCACACGCCGCCGCACCGGCGCGATCTCGCCAGGCTCCAGCTCCATGATCTGGAACGGACCGAACGAGATGCGGATCAGCCGGCTCACCTCGAGGCCGAGATGGCCCATGATCTTGCGAATCTCGCGGTTCTTGCCCTCGCGCAGGCCGACCGTCAGCCACATGTTCTGGCCCTGCGTGCTGTCGAGCGTCGCCTCGACCGGGCCGTAGTTGATGCCTTCGAGGCTGATGCCCTCCTTCAGCCCATCGAGCTGCGCCTGGCTGACCCGGCCGCGCGCGCGAACGCGATAGCGGCGCAGCCAGCCAGTGGTGGGCAGCTCGAGATGGCGGGCGAGTTTGCCGTCGTTGGTCAGCAGCAGTAGCCCCTCGGTATTGAAATCGAGCCGGCCGACCGAGATCACGCGCGGCAACTCGGCGGGCAGGTTGTCGAACACCGTCGGGCGGCCTTCGGGATCGGAATGCGTCGTGACGAGGCCGCGCGGCTTGTAATAGCGCCACATCCGGATCGGGTCCTGCTCGGGCAGCGGCTCGCCATCGACGAGAACGCGGTCCTTCGGGCCGACCTCGGTTGCCGGCGTCGCGAGCACCTTGCCGTTGACGGAGACGCGGCCTTCCGCGATCCAGCGCTCCGCTTCGCGGCGCGAGCATAGGCCCGCCCGTGCCATCGCCTTGGCGATCCGCATCGGCTCGGACGGCGCACCGCCCTCGACCTCGGCGGGCTTGGCGTCGCGCGGCGGCCTGCGGTCGGGCCGAACGCGTTCAGGCCGGTTCCGCTCGTGTACAGGCCGGTCCGTCCTTACCCGATCGGGCCTGCCCCTTTCGGGCCGTGCCGCGCCGAACTTGCCCGGCTCGCCCCCACCTTTGTCGAACCTGGGCTTGTCGGATCTTGGCCCGTCGAACTTGGGCTTGTCGAACCTGGGTTTGCCAGGCCGTGCACCATCTGACCTTGCCTTATCGGGTCTCGCCCGATCCGGCCTTGCCTTATCGGGCCGCGCCTTGCCGGAATTGGCCCGATCGGGGCGCGCCCAAGCGGGTATCGCCTTGGCGGTGCGGGGTTTACCATCATGCGGCCGCCCCGGGCTGACATGGCCCGGCCCAGCTTTGTCCGGTCTGGCACGCTCTGGCCTTGCCTTATCGAAACTCGGCTTGCCAAAGCCCGGTTTGCCAAATCTGGCCTTGCTGGCACCGGCCTTGTTGTAACCGGTATGGCCGGCGCCGGACTTCGGCGCATCGCCATCGCGGCCGTCGCGCTTGGGTCGGGCATCCCCGCGCGGACCTTGCCGCGTGGCGGCGTGCCGTGCGCCTTCCGGCGCGGCCCCGGGCTTGCCCGGCCGCTGGAAGCGTTGACCTTTATTGTCCTTGCGCATGAGAGTGGATCGAACCCTTTTGATCGGATAATTCCCCTCTATGGCACCGACCGACACAGCACGCCACACCGCATCGAGCCACATGGCTGACGCGCTAGATCAGGCCCGCGCCGCCGGCGAGCGCGGCGAGGTGCCCGTGGGCGCCGTGATCGTGAGCGCGGACGGCGTCGTGCTGGCGCGCACAGGCAACCGCACCCGGGCCGATTTCGACCCCACCGCTCATGCCGAAATCGTGGCCATCCGCACGGCCTGCCAGGCGCTCGGCAGCGAGCGGTTGATCGGCGCGGACCTCTACGTAACGCTGGAGCCCTGCCCGATGTGCGCGGCCGCGATCTCGTTTGCCCGCATCCGGCGGCTCTATTGGGGCGCGGGCGACCCCAAGGGCGGCGGCGTCGAACATGGCCCACGCGTGTTCAGCCACGCCACCTGCCACCACCGCCCCGAACTTTATCCCGGCATCGCCGAAACCGAGAGCGCCGAACTTCTCCGCCAATTCTTCGCGCAGCGGCGGGGATGAAGGGGGACGTTTCGGATTGCCGCTTACATCTGTTAGAATTCCGGAACTCATGACGTGCAACCACTAAGGCCAAGTTCATGACGAAGATGTTGGACAAGGCAATTGAGGCCGTTCGTGCGCTGCCGCAGGAGACGCAAGACGAGCTCGCGCATTTCCTGTTGGAGCTCGCCAACCAACCGCCCACGCCATTGAGCCTGGAGGAAGCGGCAGCCATTGCCGAGGCCGAGGCCGAGATTGCCAAGGGCGAACGCGTGCCAGCAGAGACGATGCAGGCCTTCTGGCGGTCGCATGGCGTCTGAGAGGCGGTTGACGGTCATCTACGCGCCGCGTGCGTTGAGAGACTTGCGTGGCATCGCAGACTATTTGGGCGAGCGCAGCCCGTCCGGCACGAAGCGCGTCTTCGCCGCGATCAAGTCCAGCATCGACGACCTGGAGATGTTTCCCGGACTTGGTGCGGCTGTCGACGAAAAGGGACACCGACGCTTGCCCATCGTCAGTGTTCCCTATGCAATATACTATCGGCTTGCAGGAGGCGAAGTTATCGTTCTGCATATTCGCCACACGTCGCGAAAACCTGTCGATCCTGCCAGCGATTTGTAGATGACCCTGCTCCCTCGATCCCAGTGAGCGACCATGCAATTCGGCCTCTATGCTCCTGTCCCGCATGTCACCGTCGGCTCACCGGAGATCGCGCGCTCGGTGCGCGAGGCGGGTGGGCCACTGCCCGACGGCGTGCTCGACCAGCAATACGAGCTGTCGCGCGATGTTCTGCTGGCCGCCGACCGCGCCGGTTTCGACATCATCCTGTTCGCCGAACGCCACCTCGGAACCGATCTCGAAGCATGGATGCTGGCCGCCGCCATCGCACCGATGACGCAACAAATCCGCGCGATGGTGGCGGTGCATCCGGGGCTGTGGAGCCCGCAGCTCATCGCCAAGATGGCGACCACGCTCGACCGCATGACGCCGGGTCGCATGGCGATCAACCTCGTCACCGGCTGGAACGTCGAGGAACACCGCATGTTCGGCGGGGATACGCTACCCGACAGCAACGACCGCTACGTGCGCGCGGAAGAGTTCATCGACGTCGTGCGCGGCATGTGGCGTCAGACGCCATACTCGTTCAAGGGCCGGTTCTTCGACGTCGACGCCGCCCAACTGCTGCTCAAGCCCGCGACCGCGACGCCGCCGGAGATCTTCACCGCCAGCCGCTCGCCGCGCGGGCTCGACATGGTCGCGCGCGTCGCCGACTGGTGGTTCCTCGATTTCGACAAGACCGCGCGCTGCACCGCCGAAGTGGAGGATAGCTTGCGCCGCTCGATCGATGGCATGCGTGAACGGATGTCGAAGCTCGGCCGCACCGTGCGTTTCGCGTTCAACCCGTTCATCGCATTCGGGCCCTCGCGCGCCGTCGCCGAAGCCGAAGCCCGCCGGCTACTCACACCCACCGAGCCCGACGCCGATATCCGCAAGCTCGAAAACCGCATCGCGCCAGCCATGATGGCTGGCTGCGTCGGCCGCCCCGAAGACGTGCGCGCGCAACTCGCAAAGTACCACGCGATGGGCATCGAACTATTCCTGTTCAAGTTCCCGCCGACGGTGGGGCATGTGGAGGAAATTGCGCGGGAGGTGGTTGTGCCGTTGCGGACTGCCGATGGGGTCAGACCTTTGGCCGCAACTTCAGCAATCTGACATCGACGTTCTGGCCAGGGGTCTGACCCCATTTCAAACCTTCTGCGAGGAACCCCTATGCAACGTCCCGTACGCTTCACGTCCGACGGTATCGAGATTGCCGGCGTGCTGCACATACCCGACGGCCACAAGCCCGGACAGCGTTTGCCGGCTTTCATCGTGCTGCACGGCTTCCTTGGCTCCAAGGACGAGAGCCACGCGGAAATCCAGGCGCGGATGCTGGAAGACTGGGGCTACGCGGCCCTGCGCATCGACTTTCGCGGTTGCGGCGATTCAGGCGGCACGCGCGGCTACGTCCTGTGCCTCGATCAGGTCGCCGACACCCGCAACGCACTGACCTGGCTCGCCGAGCAGCCGGAGATCGACGCCAAACGCATCGGCCTGATCGGCCACAGTTTCGGCGCGGCGGTGTCCGTCTACACCGGCGGCGTCGACGATCGCGTGGCCGCCGTCATCTCGTCGTGCGGCTGGGGGCATGGCGAACGCAAGTTCCAGGGCCAGCACCCCGGTCCCGAGAACTGGAAGAAGTTCACGGACATGCTGGCGCGCGGGCGTGAGCACAAGGCGAAGACCGGCGAGCCGCTGTGGGTCTCGCGCTGGGACGTGGTGCCGATCCCCGAACATCTGCGCGTGCATTTGCCGAAGAAGGCGCAGGACAAGGTGACGGCGGACACCGCGCAGAGCATGTACGATTTCCGCGCCGAGGACGTGGTCGCCAAAATCGCGCCGCGCCCGCTGCTGTTGCTGCACATCGCCAACGATACGATCACGCCGACCGAGCAATCGCTGCGGCTGTTCGAGAAAGCGGGCCAGCCGACCGAGCTGCTCCTGATGACGGGGGTGTCGCATTTCCCGCTGGCGGGCGACGGCACCTACGCACGCCATCTGATCAAAGGCTGGCTCGACAAGTTCTTTCCGCTCGCAGCGGTGTAGTTCTTCCATCGCAGCCATCGCCTACGCGGCGGCGGTGGTCTCCGGCACGTCGCCGCGGCCACCCGCGTAGCGCACCAGCGCGTCGATGCGATCGGCCATCGTGGGATGGGTGGCGAACCAGCCGGTGATGCGGTCCTCCAACGGATTTTCGATGAAGAACGCCTCCATCCGCGAGGGTACGTCCATGTGCGCGTTGCGCGAGATCTTCTGCAGCGCGCGGATCATGGCGTCGGGGTTCTTGGTCAGCTCCGCGGCGCCGGCATCGGCCAAGTACTCCCGCGAGCGCGACAGCGCAAACCGGATCAGCGTCGAGATGCCGTAGGTGATCAGGATCACCGTGATGGCGATGACGATGGCAATAACAGCGCCGCCACCACCTTTGCCGCCATCTTTGCTATCGCTGTTATTGTCGGAGGACTCCTGGGAACGGGAACTCTCCGAAGAGCGTCGATCCCGCGGCCCAAAGCCGTAGGGGAAATCCCAGCGGCGAATGAAGATGTCGCCGAAGAAGGCGAACACGCCCGCGAAGATGATCGCGATCACCAGCATTTGCGTATCGCGGTTGCGGATGTGCGTCAGCTCGTGCGCGAGCACCGCCTCCATCTCGTCAGGCGCGAGCGTGTCGATCAGCCCGCGCGTTACCGTGACGGAATATTGGCGCTCGTTGAGACCGGACGCGAAAGCATTGAGCGCTGGATTTTCGATGATCTGCAGCTTCGGCATCGCCATGCCGCGCGAGATGCAGAGGTTCTCGAGCATGTTGTAAAGATCGGGCGACTGCACACGTGACAGCCCGCGCGCGCCGGTGGCCATGTTCACCATCGCTGTGTTGGCCACATATGCGATCGCGAACCATGCAGCCGCCAGCAGCATCGCCAGCGGCCAATACTCCTTGTAGCTGGCAGCCGCCCGAAGCAACAGAGCATCGAGTGTGGCGCTGCCGTAGCCCAGACCGGCATGCAACAACAACAGCAGCGAATAGAGCAGCGCCTGCAGCAGCAGCACGAATCCGGCGAGCAGAATCACCGACCGGATGCGGTTGGCCCTGATGTGGCCGTAGAGGCCATACGACTGGAACATGAGACAGCCTAGAACTTCACGGATGGCGGTGCAGCCGTCGCCTTGCGCTCGGCGTCGTCCAGATTGAAGAACGTTTCAGGATGAAAGCCGAACGACGCCGCGAACAACACCGCCGGGAAGCTCTCGCGCGACGAGTTGTATTCCGACACGGTGTTGTTGAAGAAGCGCCGCGACGCCGCGATCTTGTTCTCGGTGTCGGACAGCTCGCTTTGCAACTGCTGGAAATTGGTGTTGGCCTTCAGGTCCGGGTAGGCTTCGCTCAATGCGATAAGCCGGCCGATGGCGCCGGTCAGCGCACCTTCGGCGGCGGCCTGTCCCGGTGTGCCCTGCGCGCTGATCGCCGAATTGCGCGCCTTGATGACGGCCTCCAGCGTGCCCTTCTCGTGACCGGCGTAGCCCTTCACGGTTTCGACCAGGTTCGGGATCAGGTCGTGGCGCTGCTTGAGCTGCACATCGATGTCGCCGAATGCCTGTCGGCAGCGGTTCCGCAACCCGACGAGCCCATTGTAGATCGAGATCAGGAAGATCGCGAGAACCGCGAGCACACCCAGAACGATCCAGATTGCGCTTATGTCCATGACAACAGGTCCTTCATCTGCGGCATCGGCCGATTCCGACCGGCACTTTAACGCAAGGTCACTAATTATTCGCGGAGCATTTCGGTGATAACGTGGTGCCAGCAACTGCGGCCGAGGCCGTGGTGTACATCACAACTGCGCCAGGCTTCGATCGCGCACTGGGGGAGTGCCATGCTGGACCATGTGAAATCGACGGGCTCGCTGGCGGCGCACGCCGTTTGCCTGCTGCTTGTAAGCTCGATTGGCGGAGCCTTCGCGCAGGATTATCCCACCAAGCCGATCCGCTTCGTCGTGCCGTATCCGCCCGGCGGCGGCACGGATCTCGTGTCGCGCGTGCTGGCGCAGACGATCGCGGAGCACACCAAGTGGTCGTTCGTGATCGAGAACAAGCCGGGCGCGGGCGGCGCAATCGGTGTCGAGCAGGCGGCCCGCGCAGTCGCCGACGGCTATACGATCGTGATGGGGCAGACGAGCAATCTCGCGCTCAGCCCGTCGCTCAATCGCAAGCTGCCGTATGACCCGGTGAAGGATCTGCAGCCGATCACGTTGGTCGCATCCGGGCCGCTCATTCTCGTGGCGAATTCCGCCTCGACGTTCAAGTCGCTGGCAGGGCTCATTTCGCAAGCCAAGGCGCAGCCCGGCAAGTTCATGTTCGGCTCGCCCGGCAACGGTTCGCTCGGCCATCTCGGCGGCGAGTTGTTCCAGCAGGCAGCCGGCATCAAGCTCGAGCACATCCCCTACAAGGGCGCGGCGCAGGCGCTCACCGACGTGCTCGGCGGCCGGCTCGATATCTACGTGTCGACGGTGCCGGCGGCACTCGCGCAGATCAGGTCGGGCCGCTTGCAGGCGATCGCCGTGATGTCCGCTGAGCGGCATGCCGATCTGCCTGAAGTTCCCGCCGCCGCCGAAGCCAACATGCCCGGCCTGGAAGTCGCGAACTGGTATGGCCTGCTCGTCCCCGCCGCAACACCGAAGCCCGTCGTCGCCCGGCTCGGCCAGGAAGTCGCGCGCGCCCTGACGAATGCGGACTTGAAGGCGAAGTACGCAGCCGAAGGCGTCGGCCCGAAAGGCGGCACGGCGGAGGAATTCGCAGCGCACATCAAGACCGAGATCGCCAAGTGGGAAACGGCGATCACGTCGTCGGGCGTGAAGTTGGAGTAGGTGCTTCCGTAGGTTGGTTTAGGCCCGTAGGCCGTAACCCAACATGGTCTTTCGCCTGGAATTGTTGGGTTACGCGCTAAGGCGCTAACCCAACCTACAGAAACCCGCGCACCGCCATCGAAGCGCCAAGACCGAACAGTCCGATCAGCACCCACCGGCGGAACGCATCCAGCGATAGCCTGTCGCGCACGATCTGGCCGAGCCACATGCCCGCCAGCCCAGCGACGACAGCGACGCCAGAGGGCACCGCCGCTCCCGCATTCAAACCACCGTGTACGCCAAGCCCCACCGCCAGCGCGAGCGCCGACGTGAAAGCCGTGATGCCGATCGCCTGCACCAGTTCGTCCTTGCTCAGATCGATCGCCTGCAGGAACGGCACGGTCGGCACCACGAACACGCCGGTCGCACCGCTGATGATCCCCGTTGCAAGGCCCGCGAGCGCCCCGATCAATGGTTCGCCACCGCGGGCGACGGTGAAGCGCGCGCCGATCAGGGCGTGTGCCGCGTAGATCATCAGCGCCGCGCCGAGCAACCCGACCGTGAGCCGTACGTCGCTCTTCGTGACGATTCCCGCGGTCGCGACCGTGCCGATGATCACGCACGCCAGCATCGGCCACAGCCGCTTGAGCAGCGCGACGAGACCCGGCCCGCTCCACATCTGCCAGACGTTGGTGATGAGCGCCGGCAACACCACGATCGCCGCCGCCTGCACCGGCGCAATGAACGCCCCGAGCAGCCCCGTCGCGATTGTCGGCAAGCCCAGGCCGATCACCCCCTTGATCCAGCCCGCGAACGCAAAGATCAGCGCGACGATCGCGAGCAGCGGCCAGTCGATATGCATGAAGGGCTCAAAACTCAAATCGTGCCGGCCTTCTTCAGCGCGGCGATCTCATCCGCGCCGATGCCGAGCACGCGCGACAGCACCGCGTCGGTGTCCTCGCCGAGCATCGGCGGGGCCTTCGATGAGGTGGTCTCGTGGCCGGCCATGCGCACCGGGTTGGCGACCATCGGCATCGGCGCCGCCTGACCGACGGTGGCCTCACGCTGCACGCCGCGCGCGACGATCTGCGGGTCCGCGAACATTTCGTCGATGCGGTTGATGGGACCGCACGGCACGGCGCGGGATTCCAGCAGATCGACCCAGTACCGGCTCGTCTCCTCGCGCAGCCGCTGCGTGATCAGCCCCACCAGTTCCTTCCGATGCGCGATGCGCTGCGGGTTGACCGCGAACCGCTCGTCCTTGGCGAGATGCCCGATGCCGGCGGCCTCGCAGAACCGCGTGAACTGTCCATCGTTGCCGATCGCGATGATGATATGCCCGTCCTTGGTGGGAATTACCTCGTAGGGCACGATCGTCGGATGCGCATTGCCGAGCCGCTTGGGCACCTCGCCGGAGACGAGATAGTTCGACGCCACATTGATCAGCGAGGCCACCGTCACGTCGAGCAGTGCGATGTCGATATGCGCGCCTTCGCCCGTTTTCTCACGCCCAACCAGCGCGGCAAGAATGCCCGCCAGCGCATTCATGCCCGACATCTCGTCGGAGATCGCGACGCCGACCTTCATCGGCTCGGAGCCGGGCGTACCCTCGGGCTGGCCGGTGATGCTCATCAATCCGCCCATGCCCTGCACGACGAAGTCGTAGCCGGCGCGGTTGGCATAGGGGCCGGTTTGGCCGAAGCCGGTGATCGAGCAGTAGACGATCTTGGGATTGATCGTCTTGATCGACGCATAGTCGAGCCCGTATTTCTTGAGCCCGCCAACCTTGAAGTTCTCGATCATCACGTCGGACTTTGCGGCGAGATCGCGCAGCAGTTCCTGCCCGCGCGCCGTCGTCAGATCGATCGTCACCGATTGCTTGCCGCGGTTCACGCACATGAAGTACGCGGAAATGCCCGGCATGTCGCCGTCACGCGGTACCGCGAACGGCGGGCCCCAGTCGCGCGTGTCGTCGCCCCGTCCCGGCGGCTCGACCTTGATCACGTCCGCGCCCATGTCTGCGAGATATTGCGTACACAGTGGGCCAGCCAAAACGCGCGACAGATCGAGCACGCGGATATGCGACAAGGGAAGGGGCATGGAGGGCGTGTCGTCCGTAGGTTGGGTCAAGCGTAGCGCGACCCAACATTCCACGTTGTGCCGTGAATTGTTGGATCGCGCCCCGCGAAAATGCTGGGCTTGACCCAGCCTACGAGGTTGGGCCCGCCAATCAAAGATCGAAAAACGTCAGCATATCCGCGATCAGCTCGCGCTTGAGCTTGACCTTGTCGTCGGGGTTGTAATGGCCGAACGAACGGCCGCCAGCGTCGATCTCGCCGTCCTGGCCAACCGCGATCTGGAACGCATCGGCATAGATGCCCGCGTCCGTGCGATGCAGCAGGATGCGGTTGTCGGTCAGCTTCGCCTCGATGTTGTGCTGGGCAAGCGCCGTCGACGGCTTCACGTCGCGCTCGAAGAATTCTGCCAGGAAGGCGGCCGCCACGTCGAAGCGCGCGCGGCGCTGGCGCTCCTTCTCGATGCGCTTGGCCTCGCGCTCGCTGAAGATCTTGTCGATGTCGGACATTGCAGATGAAGGGAGTGGGGAATAGGGAGTGGGGAATAGGGCGAGTTCGCCCTGAAATTCCTACTCCCTATTCCCCACTCCCTATTCCCTTCTCAAAGAATGAAACTCACCGCACCCAGCGCACCCAGCTCTTCCGCATCCAGAATCGCGCGCCGCTCGAAGATCTTCAGCTCGGCCCCGACGCGGCGCAGCTTGTAGATGTAGTGGCCGGCGAAGATGCGCGGCGTCTCGTGGCGGCGGTGGCGGTAAACCAGGAAGTTGGCGATCGCGGTGGCGGTGTCGCCGTCGACCGATTTCACCTGCACGTTCGTCACCATCCGGCGCGTGCGCGAGTGCGGATACTCCGCGTGGCAGTTCGGGTCCTTCAGGCGGATGATCCGCTCCTTCAGACGCAGCATGTCGTCGGCGATCGTGAACAACGTGTAACGCGCGTCGCCGTCCGGCTTGTCGTTCGGCGGCACATAGTAGGTGGCGTCCTCGGTCAGCATCGCGAGCCACTCGTCGAGCTTCCACGCGTCGAGTAGCTCCGCCTCGCGGTAGAACAGCTCCTCCACCTCGCCACGCGGAAAGGAGGCGCGGTTCGTCTTGGTATCGCTCTGGCTGCTCATGCTCACGTCCGCTTTTCCATCATCTCGCTCCACTTGCGCCAGAACACGCGCAGGTGCCCCTCGTCGGTGTGGAGCTGTTCTTCGTCCGGGCCCTTCGCCATGCCACGCGACATGTCGTTCCACGGCACGTCGCGATAGGCGGCATAGCCCTGTTGCGCCGCCTCGAGCGCCGCCACGTCGTCAGGCGTCGCAAACCCGCCGGGACCATAGAACGTCAGGAACGCATAAAGCCGGCGCGCGCGCTGCGCCTCTGTCTCCTCGACCGGCCCGAGCGCCCACGCGATCACCCGCATCCGGTCCGGCCCAAGCGGATAGAAGTGGCGCACCGTGACAGCCGAGCCATCGTTAATGATCAGGTTGGGGAAGATCGACAGGTTGCGGTTCGTATCGGCAACTCGCGCCGCGCGGCCCTCGCCGAGCCTCTTCACCAACTCGGCACGCATCGCGTCGATATCCGCCTTCGCCTCCTCGCCGTAGACCGAAATCCACTTGGCGACGGGCCGTCCGCGGAAGTTCGGATTGTCGGTCGTGAGGTGGCCGTTGCCGAGATCCTTGCCGTAGCCCTTTGTAGGCAGCAGAAGACCAGATCCCTTAGGTGGAGCGATGTTCACTCCCGAGTTTCGCATGTAGTTCAACCACGTCGAATGCGTCGCGAGCAGGTGGTAGTCGTCGACACTATTCTCGACCATCAGCTTCCAGTTGCCTTTGACCTCGTACTCCTGTGTTCCCGAAATGATCTCCATTCGACCAGATGGTGACTGCTCGAGCACTAGGTCGATGTAGTCTTTCGCCTTGCCGAGGTACGTCGAGAGATCGTCGATATCGCGGTCGAAACTGGCGAAGTAGAAGTCGCGATAGCTGTCCAGCCGCGGCACCGGCATCAGCCCCATCTGCGTGCGGTCGAAGCCCGATCCGTAGGCTTCCTCGCCGGGAATCTGCTTGATCGAGCCGTCGGTATTGTAGGTCCAGCCATGGTACATGCAGTAGAACTGCCGCGCGTTGCCGTTGCGTTCGCGGCAGACGAGCGCGCCGCGGTGGCGGCACGAATTGATCAGCGCGCGCACCTCGCCCTTGCGGTCGCGGCAGAAGATCACCGGACGGCCCGCAACCGGGCGCGAATGGAAATCCCCTGGGTTCTTGAGTTCGGAGCCGTGGCCGACATAGATCCACGTGCGGTCGAAGATTCGCCGCTGCTCGCGCTCCAGCACGTCGGGCGATACGAACACCTCGCGGTTGACGAAGAAGCCCTGCTTCTCCTTGTCCTCGACGACGTGGAAGTCCGTATTGCTGGGCAGATAGTTCATGGCTTGAACTCCAAGGCAAGGCGGAGCACGCGTCGTGGTGCGGCGTCCCGGGGCGCAGTCTGACACGAGACGCCCGCCGGCCGCAAAAGCGACCATCTGCACGGTACTTATATCTCTAAGCGCCGGCTGCCAAGGCGACATGACGGCCAGGATTCACAAGTGCTGAACAGGCCGGATCATGCCAGCGCCTTGAGGCCGCCGTTAAATTGAAATCAGCATGGGGATGGAATACAAGCGCGGCAATGGCGGCCACGCCGAATGGATGCCGCGCAGGACGCTGTAGCGCATGGAAATGCTATCCAACAGCTTTGCAATGCGGCGGCCGATACGCTGTGCCGCGGCCGTGTTGGCGGGCCTCTCCTGCTTCGTGGGCGGTCCTGCCTCGGCCCAGATCCAACCCAAGGGCGCACCCCAGACTGCGCCGGCAGCGACGCCCCCCGTCCCGGCCCAGCCTCCCGCTCCCGGCGCCGCACCCAGCGGCCAGCCGATGCCACGGTTCGTCAGCCTCAAGTCCGACCGGGTTAACATGCGGACCGGGCCCGGCACCGAGTACCCGATGCAGTGGGTCTATCGCCGCGCTGGACTGCCGGTGGAGGTGGTCCGCGAATACGAGGCGTGGCGGCAAGTGCGCGACGCCGAAGGCGCGACCGGCTGGGTGCTGGCCTCGCTACTATCGGGCCGACGCACGGCGCTGGTCGAGCCCTGGTTGGTCAAGCCCGAAACGGCCGTCGTACCCCAAGTCGCGCTCAAGACCGACGGCCGCGAGGGCTCAGCCGATGTTGCCCAGGTCGAGGCCGGCGTTATCGCTAACGTTCGAACCTGCGACGGCCGCTGGTGTTTCGTCGCGATCGGCGACTTCCGCGGCTACGTACAGCAGAATAAGTTATGGGGCGTCTATAAGGGCGAGACGGTGCGGTAAACGCAGCCGCTCAAATCTTGACCAGCCGTACGACCACGTCGATATGCGCGATCTTCATGCCGGCGGGCGGCTCCGGCAGGCCATCCACGCGGATCGAGCCCGAGGGAATGTCCATCAACTCGCCGTCGCTTTCGACGAAGTAGTGGTTGTGGTTCGACGTATTGGTATCGAAGTAGGTCCGAGTCCCGTCCACCGCCAGCTCGCGCAGCAGCCCAGCATGCCGGAACTGATGCAGCGCATTGTAGACAGTCGCCAGCGATACGCGCTCTCCGGAAGCCACCGCCTCGACGTGCAGCGCTTCTGCCGTCACATGCCGGTCGCCGGCGCCGAACAGCAGCGCGGCCAACGCCAAGCGTTGCCGCGTCGGTCGTAACCCAGCAACTCGCAGCCGCTCTGTCAGCGCGGCATCGTTGCCGGCAGTTGTTGGTATACGATGAGGGAACGCGCGCGTGATCATTTCAGATGCCAAGAGTAACTGCGTGGTGCCCAAAAGCGCGAAATGCTTAGGGGGCTAAGATGTAATATAGCGCGGGAGCGTCAACGCCGCAACGCCACCTGGGCTCTTGTGTCGGTAGCACACGAGTTGTCCGGTTCCAGTAGCACACGATATGTCCGGTAATCCGTGATCCTCTCAATGCGCAGCATTGGGGGGATTGGATGAGCCGGGCCAAGTGTGACGAGGACCGGAGAATGGAGAAGTTTCTGGACGTT
>CAMDPA010000063.1 GCA_945903565.1 Devosia equisanguinis
CATCGCCAGCAACCTGATGCGAAGCAAGGTCGACAAGCACTCCATGCGCGTCAAACGCCGCCTCGCCGCCTGGGACGACTCCTACCTCGAAAGCCTCGTCACCGGGGCGGGGTAGATTCGTTCATGCGATTCCCCTGCCCGCGGTTGGCGGTTCGATTGACAAGCGCGGCCGAAGCTTGAACAATGCACTCTCAACCCACGACATGAAACAGCGTTCCAAAGCGTGGCTTTATGGCCTGCTTTGTTCGAGCGCTCTTTGCGGTTCGCGCTTTGTCCATGACACCGAGTTTACCCTGCCTTCGTGTCGACCTGCAGGCGTGCACCGTTAACGGAGGCGGAGCATGAGGCTCGTCAACACCTATATCGGCGCCGCCATGGAGCGCGTGGAGGACCTGAGGTTCCTGCGCGGCAAGGGGCAGTATATCGGCGATGTCTCGCGCGATGGGCAGTGGCACATGGTGGTGCTGCGGTCGCAGGTGGCGCATGGCGTGATCAGGCGCATCGATGTGAGCAAGGCGCTGTCGCTGGCGGGCGTCAACGCGGTGCTGACGGGCCGCGATCTCGGCGAGAAGGTGCCCTATATCCAGTTCCGCCGGCCGATCCCTTCGATCATGCCTTATGGCCAGCCGGTGATCGCGACCACGAAGGTGCGCTATGTCGGCGAGCCGATCGCGGTTGTATTGGCCGATACCGCGGCGATCGCGGAAGACGCGCTGGCGCTAATCGAGGTCGAGATCGATGCGTTGCCGGCCGTCGTCGATGCGCGCGTGGCGAAGGCGAACGCCGTCAATCTTTTCGAGGACGCGCCGGACGGCAATCTGACCGCGACCTTCACTGGCGACAGCGGCGATTGCGACGCGGCGATCAAGGGCGCCGCGCTCGTTCTCACGGGAACGTTCAGGACGCAGCGGCAGACCGCGCTGCCGATGGAGACGCGCGGGCTGTTGGCCGAATGGGACGAGGCGAGCGCGAAGCTCACGATGTCGGGCGCGGCGAAGCTGCCGTTCTTCAACAAGCGCGCGATGGCGAAGGTGATGGGTCTTGCCGAATCGCAGGTCGACTACATCGAGTACGATGTCGGCGGCGGGTTCGGCGCACGCGGGGAATTCTATCCCGAGGACGGCCTGATCGCAATCTGCGCGCGGCGCTTCAACAAGCCGATCAAGTGGATCGAGGACCGGCGCGAGCATCTGATGTCGATTGGGCACTCGCGCGAGGCCGACGCGGATGTCGAAATGGCGTTTGCCAAGGACGGCAAAATCCTCGCAGTGCGCGGCGAGATCTTCTGCAACATCGGCGCGTATATGCGGCCGAACGGCACGACGCCGGTGCGCAACGCGGCGCAATTCATCACGGGCCCGTACAAGGTCGAGAATTTCTCGATCCGTTCGCACGCAATCGCGACCAACAAAACGCCGGCAGGCACCTATCGCGGCCCCGGGCGCTACGAGAGCTGCTTCTTCTTCGAACGGATGATGGACAAGGCGGCGGCCAAGCTCGGCATCGACCGGCTGGAAATTCGCCGCAGCAACCTCATCCCGCACGCCGCGATGCCCTACAAGATGGTCAAGATCGGACCGGCGGAAGGGTGGGACGATACGTTCCTCGACAGCGGCGACTACACGCAGTGCTTCGATGCGGTTGTGAAGGATGCGGGGTGGGTGGAAAAGTCGAAGCTCGCGGGCAAGCTCATCGACGGGCGCTATCGCGGAATCGGAATCGCGGCGTTTGTCGAAGGCGGGGCGTCGGGGCCGCGTGAACATGCGCGGATGGAGTTGCGGGCGGACGGCAGGGTGTTGCTGGCGGTGGGCTCATCGAGCATCGGCCAAGGCATCGAGACGATCTTCGCGCAAATCGCGGCCGACGCGCTGGAGATTACGCCGGATGGGATCGAGGTGGTGCACGGCTCGACCGTGCTGCTCAAGGAGGGATTCGGCTCCTACGGCTCGCGGGCAACCGTGATGGGCGGGTGCGCGGTGATCGACGCGGCGAACAATCTGCTCGACGCGTTTCGCGGCGTGGCGGCCAAGCGGCTGGGTGTGACCGCTGAGAGCTTGTCGATCGCCGAGGGCATCGCGCGGGCAACGGATGGGCGTTCGATCAAGCTCAGGGATTGCGGAGGCGAAGGCCTCGTTGCCGACGGCGTGTTCCACAACAACAAGCCGACTTTCACCTATGGAACGGCGGTGGCAGAGGTGGCGGTCGACATCGGCACGGGTCACGTCGAGGTGCTCGGCTATACCGTGATCGACGACGTGGGACGCATCATAAATCCGCAGACGCTGCATGGGCAGGTGATGGGTGCGGCGGTGCAAGGTCTCGGCGCGGTGTTCGGCGAGCATCTGGCCTACGACGACGAGGGCCAATTGCTGGTCGGCACGCTGGCGGATTACGAGATACCCGTCGCGACGGATTTTCCCCATGTTCATTGCCATTCGACGGAGCTGCATCCTTCCCCGAACAATCCGCTGGGGGCAAAAGGAGCGGGCGAGGGTGGTATCATTCCGGTGGCGGGTGCGGTCGTCAATGCGGTGGCGAACGCGCTGTCGTCGCTGGGTGTGGAGCCGGATATTCTACCGATCACGCCAGCCCGGCTGTGGGGAATGATTCAGGGGGCAACGGGCAACGGGCAACGGGCAACAGGCAACGGGCAACAGGCAACGGGGAAAGTATGATCAGCCAATTCGCAGCACATTTGATCGAAGTGGCAACCGCTGTTGCCCATTGCCAGTTGCCAGTTGCCCGGGAGGTCACGCAGTGACCGACCGTTACGACATCCTCGTCATCGGCGGGGGAAACGCGGCGCTGGCGGCGGCGATCAGTGCGCGGCGGCTGGGCGTGGAGCGCATTCTCGTGCTCGAGTCCGCGCCAATCCATTTGCGCGGCGGCAATTCGCGACATACGCGCAACTTCCGCTGCATGCATACGGCGCCGCTCGAGACGATGATCGAGGCGTACCCGGAGGAAGAATACTGGGACGATCTGCTGCGCGTCACGGGCGGGCAGACCAACGAGCAACTCGCACGCATGGCGATCCGCAAGTCCGAGGGCACGTATGCCTGGATGAAGGAACAGGGCGTGCGCTTCCAGCCGGCGCTCGGCGGCACGCTGCAGCTTTCGCGCACGGCGGCGTTCTATCTGGGGGGCGGCAAGGCGCTGCTGAATGCGTACTACCGCACGGCGGCGGGGCTCGGCATCGAGGCGAAGTATGACGCCGAGGTGGTCGAAGTCGATATTCGTGATGGCCGTTTCAACGGCGCGACGTATCGCAAGGATGGTGCGTTGCACAAGGTCGAGGCGCGCGCGGTGGTGTTCGCGGCGGGCGGGTTCGAATCCAACTTCGAATGGCTGGAGAAGGAGTGGGGGCCGGCGGCCAAGAACTTCCTGTGCCGCGGCACCAAGTACAACATGGGCACGTGCCTCAGGATGCTGCTCGACAACGGCGCCAAGTCGATCGGCGATCCGACGCAAGGCCACATGGTCGCGATCGATGCGCGTGCGCCGAAGTGGGACGGTGGAATTTCCACGCGGGTGGATGCGGTTTCGTTCGGCATCGTCGTGAACAAGGATGGCAAGCGGTTCTACGACGAGGGCGAGGACTTCTGGCCCAAGCGCTATGCGATCTGGGGGCGGCTGGTTGCTGGGCAGCCCGATCAGATCGGGTTCGTAATCGTCGACAACACGTCGGTCGGCCGTTTCATGCCGCCGGTGTTCCCGCCGATCGGTGCGAAGACACTGGAAGAACTCGCGGGCAAGCTGGAGCTTGATCCTGCGGCGTTGCGGGCGACGGTGAACGAGTTCAACGCGGCGGTAAAGCCGGGCACGTTCGACATCACGGTGCTGGATGATTGCCGCACCGAAGGATTGAAGGTGAACAAGACGCATTGGGCGCGCACGATCGAGGAGGGGCCGTTTTATGCTTACCCCGTGCGGCCCGGCGTGACATTCACCTATCTGGGCGTCACCGTGAACGACAAGTCGCAGATCATCATGGGCGACGGCAAGCCGGCGTCGAACATGTTCGCGGCGGGTGAGATCATGGCCGGCAACGTGCTCGGCAAAGGCTATCTGGCTGGTATCGGAATGACGATCGGCGCCGTGTTCGGCCGGATCGCGGGTGAGGAGGCGGCGCGCAATGTCCGTAACTGAACACAAGGTCGTTGTCGGCGCGACGCCGCATGCCGAGGGTGACCGGATCATGCAGATCTGCAACGCGTGCCGGTACTGCGAGGGCTTCTGCGCGGTGTTTCCGTCGATGGCGCGGCGGCTGACGTTCAGCGAGGCCGACATCTCGTATCTGGCGAACCTCTGCCACAACTGCGGGGCCTGCTACTACGCGTGCCAATATGCGCCGCCGCACGAGTTCCTGGTCAACGTGCCGCGCACGTTCGCGGAGGTGCGGAAAGAAACGTACAAGAACTACGCGTGGCCGAAGCCGATGGGCGCGCTGTACGATCGCAACGGTCTTGCTACGGCGCTGGTCACGACGCTGGCGGTGTGCGCGTTCCTGGTCGGCGTGTTCCAGATGGTGAGCCCCGCCATGCTGTGGGGCGCGCACTCCGGCCCGGGCTCGTTCTACAAGGTGATCCCGCACAACACGATGGTAGGGATTTTCGGCGCCGCGATGGCGTTCGTGATCCTGGCGTTCGTGATGGGCTTCCGCCAGTTCTGGGCCGACATGGAAGAGAAGATGGGCGACTTCGCGTCGCCTTCCACGTTCTGGGAGGCGATGTGGAACGTACTCACGCTCAAGTATCTCGATGGCGGCGGCGAAGGCTGCACGTATCCCGACGAGAAGCCGTCGTTCACGCGGCGCACGTTCCATCATCTGACGTTCTACGGCTTCATGCTGTGCTTTGCGGCGACCACGGTCGGCACGTTCAAGCACTACATTCTCGGCTGGATCGCGCCGTATAGCCTGGGCAGCTTGACGGTTGTGCTGGGAACGCTAGGCGGCATCGGGCTGCTGATCGGGCCGGCGGGCTTGCTGTGGCTGAAGCACAAGGCCGACCCGATGCTGAAAGATGCCAAGCAGCGCGGCATGGATGATGGATTCCTGGCGTTACTGTTCCTGACCAGCCTGACCGGGTTCTTGCTGTTGTTCGTGCGCGAGACGTCGTGGATGGGGCTGACGCTGACGATCCACCTCGGCGTGGTGCTTGGGCTGTTCCTGATGTTGCCGTACGGCAAGTTCGTGCACGCGATCTATCGGTTCGCGGCGCTGGTGCGGTATGCGCTGGAACGGCGGCGGCCGAATACGAATGCGAGTTTCGAGTGAGGTGTCTACGCCAGCGGAATCGTAGGTCGGGTCGAGATACGAGACCCGACATGCAACGGCAAACGTGGCGCGGGGAATGTCGGGTCGCGCGAAAGGCTTGACCCGACCTACGCTACCGCAATCCAATCAACTTAGCGCCAATCGCCAACCGCGGCGTTGACGATTGCGAGGGCGGCGACGGCGGCGGTGTCGGCGCGCATGATGCGTGGGCCGAGGGAAATCGCGAGCGTATAGGGCTGGCGCATGAGCAGCTCGCGCTCGGCGGGATCGAAGCCGCCTTCGGGGCCGATCAGGACGGCGAGGCGCACGACACCCGGGGTCTGACCCTGTGGGTCTGACCCCATCTGGGTTGCGGTGGATTGTATCCCGGGGTCAGACCCGTAGGGTCGGCCCCCTTCGCGCAATGCCTCGATCGGATTGGCGACAGTCGCGGCTTCATCGCAGAACACGAGCGTGTGCGATGGGTCCCAGGCGGCCAGCGCCTTGTCGAGCTTCACCGGCTCGAGCACTTCGGGAATACGAAGGATGCCGCATTGCTCGGCGGCTTCGATGGCGTTGGCGCGCATGCGGTCGAGGTTGACGCGTTCGGCGATCGTGCGGCGCGTGATGATCGGACGTAGCCGCGCGACGCCGAGTTCGGTCGCCTTCTGCACCATGTAGTCGAGCCGCGCGTGCTTGATCGGCGCGAAGAGATAGTCGATGTCGGGGCCGTTTTCCTGCGGGCGAAGCAGGGTTTCGATGGCCAGCGTGCACGACTTCTTCTTGCGCTCCGCTATACGCGCCAGCCATTCGCCGTCGCGGCCGTTGAAGACGTGGATGGCGGAGTCGGGCCCGAGCCGCAAGACGTTGAGCAGGTAGTTGGCCTGGCCTTGCTCGATCGCCACGGATTGGCCGGCCGCGAGGGGGGCATCGACGAACAGGCGTTGGGCGGTGTGGTCGTACATGGAGTTTGATGCGATCCTTCGGCAGTTCCGTTGGCATCTTAACCGGCTTGGCCAGCATAATGCGAGCCTCGGACAGCGGAGCCTTGCGGGCCTGAAAAACGGGGCGTAGCTTCGAATTGCGGGGGCCCATTGCCGCCGCTAAGCCAACGATTGCCCGGGAGGCGCCCATGCTGCGTGTATCTTTTGCTGCTCTTGCCGCATTCGGCCTGCTCGCGGGCTCGGCCATCGCGCAAGTCGCCGACTTCAAGCCGGTCACGGCCAAGATGCTGGAGAGCCCCGATCCGGCCGACTGGCTGATGATCAATCGAACCTACGACGAACAGCGCTACAGCCCGCTGAAGTCGATCGATCGCGGCAACGTCGGCCAGCTCAGGATGGAGTTCGTGCGCGGCCTGCCCGCCGGGACGAACGAGACGACGCCGATCGTGTATCGCGGCACTATGTATATGGCGGCGCCCGGCGGCAACGTGATGGCGATCAGCGCCACCAACGGCGACACGATCTGGTCCTACAATCGCAACTACCCTCGCGACATGACCGATTTCATCGGCGGTGCCCAGGCGTCGCGGACCAAGAATATCGCGATCTTCGAGGACATGGTCTACTTCATGGCGCACGACGGCGTGCTCGTCGCGCTGGAAGCGGCTACCGGCAAGGTGCGCTGGGAGACCAAGGTCCAGGACTACAAGGAGCTGACGCAGCACACCGGCGGCGTCATGGTCGCGGAAGGGAAGGTCATCACCAACCGGACGTGCGAGACACGTGCGGGCTGCTTTATCTCGGCGCATGACGCCAAGACCGGCAAGGAAGTGTGGAAGTTCTACACCACGCCGGCGAAGGGCGAACCCGGCGGCGAGAGCTGGGGCGAGGTGCCCGACGAGAAGCGCATTGCCAGCTCGTGGGGCCTGCCGGGCTCATACGATCCCGTCAGCAAGATCACGTATTGGGCGATCGCCAATCCAAAACCGTACACGCGCCTTTCCCGCCACGGCAACCCGGAAGGCACCGGGCGCGCGGCGCCGTCCGACCTCTATTCGAACTCGACGGTGGCGCTCGATATCAACACCGGCAAGCTCGCCTGGCACTATCAGCACCTGCCGGGCGACGACTGGGACGCCGACCACATCCACGAGCGCACGCTGGTTCGGGCGCGCTTCGAGCCGGATCTGAAATCGGTGAAGTGGGTCAATCCGAAGATCCCGCGCGGGCAGGTGCGCGACATGGTGATCGCGGTCGGCGAGGCGGGCGGCATCTGGGCGCTCGATCGCGCCAATGGGCAATTCCTGTGGGCGATGCCGTTCCCCAGCGACTCGCCCGACAGCCACATTTCCAAGATCGATACCGACACAGGCCGCGTCCATCTCAACTGGGACAAGGTGTTCAAAAAGGACGGCGACCGCAGCCTCGTGTGCTTCCACAACACGCGCAGCTTTTGGTCCACGGCGTATCACCCGGGGCTCAACTCGCTCTACATCCCGTTCCACGATCAGTGCCTCGACATGACCGCCAACATGAAGAACCCGCAAGGCTGGGGGCCACGGCGCGGCGCGGTGCGGCCCGGCGCAGACATGAAGAAATTCTCCAACATCGCCAAGATCAATCTGTCGACCGGCAAGATGGACGTGATCCACTCGCAGGGGGAGCCCGGCAACGGCTCGGCGCTGGTGACGGGCGGCAACCTGCTGTTCTGGGGCGACATGAACCGGCGGTTCCGGGCGTTCGACGCGGCGACCGGCAAGGTGCTGTGGCAGACGGTCGTGGGCGGTATCGTGCAGACCAGCACGATCACCTATGCGGTCGGCAACAAGCAGTACGTCGCGATCCTAACGGGCGATGGGCAGTCCGGCACCGCGGGACCGCTTGGACTGACCAAGACGCCGACCGTGCGCGGGCACAACGCGGTGTATGTGTTCGGGTTGCCGAAGTAAGGCGTCTACGGAATTTCACCGCGCAACAACTTCGGCAGGTCGCCGCTGGTGCCGGCGGCTTCGCCGATCAGGGCGCGCTTCAAGGCGGGCAGGCGGTCGACGACTTGCAGGCCGACTTCGCGGGCGGAGCGCAGGAGGCGGCTATCGCGCGAGAAGAGGCGATTGAGCGCGTCGAAACCTGCGGCGGCCGTCATCGAATCGAAGCGGCGCCAGCGTTCGTAGCGTTCGAGCATCGTGGCGTCGCCGATGTCGAGGCCGGTGCGGGCGGCGTCGGCGATCACTTCGGTGAGGGCGGCGACATCGCGGAAGGCGAGGTTCATGCCTTGACCGGCGATCGGGTGGACGCCGTGCGCGGCATCGCCGATCAAGGCCAGCCGCGGGGCGATGTAGGCGCGGGCGAGATGCAGCGACAGTGGCCAGGATTGGCGGCCGCCGGCAAGTTGCAATGCGCCAAGCTTGCCGCCAAAGCGCAGGTCGAGCTCGGCGAGGAAGGCTTCGTCGTCGAGCGCCATGATGCGGCGGCCCTCGGCTTCGCTTTCGGTCCAGGTGACGCAAGAGCGCTTGCCACGCAATGGCAGGATCGCGAACGGGCCGGCAGGAAGGAAGTGCTGCACGGCGATGCCACCGTGGTCGTGGGTGTGGGCGACCGTCGTGGCGATGCCGACCTGGGCGTACGGCCAGCCAACTGACTTGATGCCGGCGGCTTCGCGCAATACCGAGCGTTGGCCATCGGCGGCCACGGCGAGGCGGGTTGCGATCACGCCGCCATCGCCCAGCGCGATTTGGGCGTCGAAGGCGCGTGCCTCGAAGCCGGTTGCGTGGGCGGGGCGCAGCAAGCGGATCGAGGTTTGCGCGGCAACAGCGCTTTCGAGCGCGGCGGTGAGCGCGGGCAACGGTACGATATGCGCGGCGGTAGCGGACTCGCTGCCTGGATTTTCGATGTGGTTGTCCCAGGAGAGCAGCACAGGGCGCAGACCGGCATCGAGGCCGGAGTCGGTGATCTCGATGCGGCGGACAGGTTCGGCGACATCGGCGAGCGCAGGCCAGATGCCCAACGCCTCCAGCAGGTTCCGCGAGGTCGCCGAGATCGCGACCGCGCGCGGATCGGGCCCGGTGCTGCTAGGGACCGGTGCGCTGCCCCTGTCGACGATGACGACGCCGAGCTCAGGGCCCAATGTGCGGTTCAGGGCGAGCGCAAGAGTCAGGCCAGCGAAGCCGCCGCCGGAGATCGCCACGTCCGCCTTGATGTCCAAGCCCACTGCGCCAGATCCTCGAACTGCATTCGGCTTTCGTCGCCTTGACACGTCCGGACGCCTGCCGTCCTGTTGCTGCGCTGCAATATGCGCACGAAGGACACCAGCATGCCGGCCAGCAAGAATAAAGCCCCGACCGCGCTCGGCGCGCTTCTGTCGCTGCTCGACCTGGAACAGCTCGAAGTCAATCTGTTCCGCGGCAGCACGCAGCAGTCCGGCATGATCCGGGTGTATGGCGGGCACGTGCTGGCGCAGTCGCTGGTGGCGGCGCAACGTACCGTGAGCGAGCCGCGCCAGATGCACTCGCTGCACGCCTATTTTCTGCTCGCCGGCGACCCCAAGATACCGATCATCTACGAGGTGGAGCGGGTGCGCGACGGCGGCAGCTTCACGACGCGGCGCGTGAAGGCGGTGCAGCACGGCCAGGCGATCTTCGTGATGAGCATCTCGTTCCATAAGGAAGAGGCGTCGTTCGATCATCAGGCCGAGATGCCCAAAGTGCCGGGGCCCGACAACCTGCCGACCGACCTGGAACTGCGTACCAAGCTCGCGGCAAAGCTGCCGGAGAACCTGCGCAGCTATCTGCTGCGCGACCGCCCGATCGAGATGCGGCTCGTCGAGGTCGAGCGTTACATGAAGCGCGGACCGGCCAAGCCCATGCAGCACGTGTGGTTTCGTGCGGCAGGCAAGCTGCCCGACGACAATCAAGTGCATCAGTGCGTGTTGGCGTACGCCTCCGATTTCACCCTGCTGGATACGGCGCTGATCGCGCACGGCAAGCTGATGTTCGATACCGACATCCAACTCGCCAGTCTCGACCATGCGCTATGGATCCACCGGCCGTTCCGCGCCGACGAGTGGCTACTGTACGCCCAGGACAGCCCGTCGGCATCGGGCGCGCGCGGGTTCAGCCGTGGCAGCGTGTACCGGCAGGACGGCACGCTGGTGGCGTCGGCCGTGCAGGAAGGCTTGATGCGGCAGCGTCAGACAGCCTTCGAGGTGAAATAATGCTCATTATGTAGGCGTTGCCTAAAGTTTCATCGTTTTAGCGCTATTCTGCGGCGCTCAAAGATTGACCAATTCTATTTTTATTATTCAATTTCAAAGTGCTGCATTTCTCCATCGGACTTGGCACGGCTCTTGACTCCTTATTCACCGGCAGAGGCAATCCGGGCTGATCCGGGCCTCGCAGGGTGACTTTGAACCGGCGGTTGGCGCCGGGCAATTTAGGGGGTGAGCCATGAAGCTCGTCACGGCAATTATCAAGCCGTTCAAGCTGGAGGAAGTCCGCTCGGCGCTGACCGATCTCGGCCTGCAGGGCATGACCGTAACCGAGGTCAAGGGTTACGGACGGCAAAAGGGACATACCGAGATCTATCGCGGCGCCGAGTACGCCGTGAGCTTCCTGCCGAAGATCAAGATCGAGGTGGTGGTCTCCAACGACCAGCTCGACAAGGCAATCGAGGCGATCACGAAGACAGCCAAGACCGGCCAGATCGGCGACGGCAAGATCTTCATCTCGCCGATCGAGCACACCGTGCGCATCCGCACCGGCGAGACCGACGACAACGCGCTGTAGGGCGCCATCTCACTCATTGTTCCAGAACCCCAGGGGAGCCTTCTCGTATGCAGTCCAATCTCATGTGCCGGGTGTGGCCGGCACTACTAGCGGCGGGCGTTGCGCTCGCATCAAGCGCGGCTATGGCCGCCGATCCCGTACCCAACAAAGGCGATACCGCCTGGATGCTGACGGCGACCGTCCTCGTTCTACTGATGACGATTCCGGGTCTCGCGCTGTTCTACGGCGGCTTGGTGCGCACCAAGAACATGCTGTCGGTGCTGATGCAGGTGTTCGCCATCGTCTGCGTGGTGTCGATCCTGTGGGTCACGTACGGTTATAGCCTCGCGTTCACGTCGGGCGGCTCACTCAACGCCTACATCGGCGGCTTCTCGAAGGCGTTCCTCAAGGGCGTCGACGTGAACTCGACCGCGGCAACGTTCTCGAACGGCGTGGTAATTCCCGAGTACGTCTACATCGCCTTCCAGATGACCTTCGCCTGCATCACGCCGGCGCTGATCGTGGGTGCGTTCGCCGAGCGGATGAAGTTCTCCGCCCTACTGCTGTTCACTGTGCTGTGGGTGACGCTCGTGTATTTCCCGATCGCGCACATGGTCTGGTATTGGGCCGGCCCCGACGCCATCGCCGATGCAGCCAAGAAGCTTGCGGCGGCGACCGATGCCAACGCCAAGGTGGCGGCTCAGGCAGCCCTCGACGCCGTTATTGCCGATAGCGGCATGATCTACCGCTGGGGCGCGCTCGACTTCGCAGGCGGCACGGTCGTGCACATCAACGCCGGCATCGCAGGGCTCGTCGGTGCGTTCATGCTCGGCAAGCGCGTCGGCTTCGGCCGCGAGGCCATGGCGCCGCACTCGCTCACCATGACGATGGTCGGTGCGTCGCTGCTGTGGGTCGGCTGGTTCGGCTTCAACGCCGGCTCCAACCTGGAGGCCAACGGCACCACGGCACTCGCCATGATGAACACCTTCGTGGCGACAGCGGCAGCGGCTCTGGCCTGGATGCTCGCGGAGTGGACGTCAAAGGGCAAGCCGTCGCTGCTCGGCCTCGTCTCCGGTGCAATCGCGGGTCTTGTCGCGGTGACGCCGGCTTCGGGCTACGCGGGTCCGATGGGCTCGATCTGCCTCGGCCTCGTTGCGGGCGTTGTGTGCTTCGTGTTCTGCACAACCGTGAAGAATGCGCTGAAGTATGACGACAGCCTCGATGTGTTCGGCGTCCACTGCGTCGGCGGCATCATCGGCGCCATCGCCACGGGCATCCTGGTGGCGCCGGCACTCGGCGGCGTCGGCCTCGTCGACTATACGTTGAAGCCCGGCGAAGGCGCTCCCGGCGACTACGTGATGATCGCGCAGCTCGTGATCCAGTTCAAGGCGGTAGCGGTGACGTTGCTGTGGTCGGGTATCGTCTCGGCGATCCTTTACAAGCTCGTCGACGTGGTTGTGGGTCTACGGCCCGACACCGACCGCGAGCGCGAGGGACTGGATCTGACGGAGCACGGCGAGCGGGCTTACAACTACTAAGTCACTCGCAACATTGCCGAACAGAACACCTCCTCCGGTTCTGTTCGGCCCTGAGCCCGGCACGCCCTCCCGTGCCGGGCTTTTTTTTGCCGGCGGCTTTGCGTCACGCGCCCGTCTCGACAATCGAATGAGATTGGACCAGTTTGGCGCCAAACAAGGGAGCACCAGCATGTCCAACGTCTCGCCCGAGCAACTCACCGCCTTCATCGACCGTGCCTTGCGCGCGTGCGGGTTTCCCGACGCCGACGCGGCGAAGGTCGCCGGCCTGATGACGGAGGCGGACATTCGCGGCTCGGATGGGCATGGCGTGTTCCGGTTGCCGATGTACGTGAAGCGCATCAGCTCGGGCGGCATCAACGTCAGGCCGAACATCCGCATCATCAAGGAACGCAAGGCACAGGCGCTGCTCGATGGCGACAACGCGATGGGCCATCTCGTGATGGCGCGCGCGGCCGAGATCTCGATCCAGAAGGCCAAGGAAACCGGCATCGCGTGGGTGGGCGCGCGCTCCAGCAATCATGCGGGACCGGCGGCGCTGTATGCGGGCATGCCGCTCGCGCACGACATGATCGGGCTGTATGCGGCGGTCGGCAACGGCAACCACGTGCCTCCGTGGGGTGGCGTCGATCTACTGCTGTCGACCAATCCGATCGCGATCGCAATTCCCGGCGACAAGCGCCCGCCGATCTTGCTCGACATGGCGACGACGACGGCAGCCTACGGCAAGGTGAAGATGGCGCAGCAGCGCGGCGAGCAGATGCCGGTCGGGTGGATGGTCGATCGCAAGGGCGAGCCGCTGACCGATCCCAACCGGGCCAGCGAAGGTTTTCTGATGCCGATCGGCGGCGCCAAGGGCTACGGCCTCGCGCTGATGCTCGGCCTGCTCGCGGGGACACTCAACGGCGCGGCGATGGGCAAGGATGTCGTCGATTTTACGACGGATCACGTGACGCCGACCAACACCGGGCAGTTCATGGCGTCGCTCGACATTTCGGCATTCGCGGATGTGGCCGAGTTCAAGCGCGACGTCGACGACGTATACGGACAGATGAAGGGCTCGGCGACGATGGCCGGCGTGTCGGAGGTGCGGCTGCCGGGCGAGAGCGCATGGAACATCGGCATCGAGCGGCGCGCCAAAGGCGTTCCGGTGCCGCCAGAGTTGGCGAAGGCGCTCGACGTGCTGGCGAAAGAGTTGGGCGTGGCGGGGCTGTAGCCGAGCCAAGCCTCAGCGATAGCTGTACTCGTGACGGATCGTGATCTCGTAGCGCCGCAAAGGTGGGACGTCGTACGAGCGGCAGCCCAGGTAATCGTGGCACCACAGGTTCAGTGCGACCAGCCGCCAGGGCGATGGCCCGGGGGCCGGCAACTGCGGCGTTTCGGAGCGTTTATGCCGGTAAACTGTCACGGGTGGTTTGCCATCGCACCCGGCGACGCACTCGGTCACGAACATCTCGTCGTCGGCGTCATCGTCCTTGTCGCGTTGCACGGGGCGCGGCTGGGCCTTGGCCGCGACCGCGCTCGACGCCGGGGCGGACGCATGGGGGCGCCGGCGTGGCTCGCCGTTCGCTTCGGCTTCAGTGGTGCCGGCAAATGCGAGGCTGGCGACCGCCATGACCGCAATTGCTGCGACGTTGTGCCAATTCAAACCTGACATCATTGGTAGTTGCACTTCCAGCACGTTGGACGAGCCGACGGCCGTCTGCCGCCACTTTCTGAGCCAGTCTCTCGCAAAACCAATGCCAGGACGATGCGATTTGTTAATGTATCTTAATCTGACGACCCCGCATCTGACGCCCCTGCATCAACATCTGCAACCATCGCTTGCCGCTTGCTTGGCGTGCCACGCGTCTCCTATGATCCCGTTGCGCGAGGGACATGCGCTCGTGTTCCGACACATTCATTTGGTATCCAAGTGAATGCCCGGAACCCGAGCCGACCCTTTCATTGTGTTCTGTCTTTCCAATCAAACTTCCACTTGCACCGGAACCGTTTGATTGGGCCAGAACACTAGCGGATGGGCACCACGTCTCCATGAGCGAGCAACACAAGAACTTCCCCGAATTCTATGTGACCGCGCCGCAGGGCTGCCCGTATCTGCCGGGCCGGCACGAACGCAAGTTGTTCACGCACTTGACGCACGACAAGCCGCCGGCGCTGGTCGACAACCTGTTGCGCGGCGGTTTCCGGCGCAGCCAGAACGTCGCCTACATGCCGTATTGCGAGGGGTGCCAGGCCTGCGTTTCCGTTCGCGTGCTGGTGAGCGAATTCACGACGTCGCGCTCGTTTCGCCGGGTGCTCGACGCCAATGCGGACCTTGCGCCGCGCCGGATCGCGCCCAGGCCGACATCGGAGCAATATTCGCTGTTTCGCGGCTATATCGACAGCCGCCATTCCGATGGCGGCATGGCCGACATGACGGTGCTCGACTACGCGATGATGATCGAGGACAGCATCGTCGATACGTTCGTCACGGAGTACCGGCTGAAGCCGGAAGACGCGCGTGAAAATCAGCGGCAGGAAAGCTGGCCGCTGATCGCGGTGGCGCTGACCGACCGCCTCGCCGACGGTTTGTCGATGGTCTACAGTTTCTACGATACCGAGCTCGATTTCCGCAGCCTCGGCACATACATGATCCTCGATCATATCGAGCATACGAAACGGCTCGGGCTGCCGTATCTCTATCTCGGGTATTGGATCAACGGCTCGCGCAAGATGAGCTACAAGGCTCGCTTCCAGCCGCAGGAGCGGCTCGGGCCGAACGGGTGGAAGCAGAGCTGACGGCGCGACGGGACCGGAAGCAGCACCGGGGTCAGCCCCCGTGGCCCAGCGCCGGCCCAACGTATGCGTCCGATCCGCAACGACGTGGCACGTGGTCTGACCCCTCGGGGCGCCCTCGAAAGACCCCGGCACGATCACGCCAGCGCCGCAGGCTGGCCGCGATTGGCCTATAGCCCGCTCGACAGAAAGCAATCCGATCGCAGCGCCCGTCGCAGCACGGTTAACCGGGGGTTAACCATTGATGCGCAACTTAGCGGCGGACCTGGCGTCCGGCCCCGGTGGGGGTGCGGGAGGCCAGACAAGCCTGTGCCAGTCAATCCTGTTGAAGTGAGTATGTACATGCGTATCACCCTGCGCGGGCTCGTGCCCGCAGCCCTGGCCGTCGTGGGGGCAGCCGCTGCTTTCGCAACTGGCGCCGTTGCCGCCGATCTCGGCCCCTATGGTGGCCGGCAGACCTGGCGGGCACCCCAGAACAACAACTACTACCCGCCCGCGTTCCGCTGGTCCGGCTTCTATGGTGGCGTGCAGGCCGGCTACGGCTGGGGCACCACGGACGCGACTTCGACAACGCTGTCGACGCTGGCGGCCGAAGGGTTCAACTACTCCACCAGCGGCGCCGTCGGGGGCGTGCATGCCGGCTACAACTGGCAGATGCAGAACTTCGTGGTCGGCCTCGAGACGGATCTCGAACTGAGCGGCATCGGCGGCTCGGGCATCGGCGGGTTCGGCGGCGCGCACAATACCGAGATCGGCTGGCTCGGCTCGCTACGGGGACGCGCTGGATTCGTGGCGGGCAGCACGCTGTTCTACCTGACAGGCGGCCTTGCGTATGGCGGCGTCACGGTCGACCGCGCGGCTGGAGCGGCGTTCAAGCCGTTCATCGAGGAAAGCGCCTGGAAAACCGGCTGGACACTGGGCGGCGGCATCGAGCACGCCTTCACGCCCCGCATATCGGCGCGCCTGGAATACAGGTACACCGACCTGGGAACCATCACCTACACCAGCCTGCCGGGCAACATCTCCGATAGCAGCGACGTCACGCACAGCGCCGTGCGGGCGGGCCTCAGCTTCAAGTTCTGAGGATGCCTGGAGGTTCAAGTTGCAGACGCGAGGGGCGGCCGGCCGGCTGCCCCTTTTTCATGTGTTTGGTCTTTGGGGGGGGGCCACCAATTCGCCGCCTTTTACAGGGCAGGTGCAACTGAATCGCACCATGTGACGATGGCCTTGGTGAAAGCGCGCCGGGCACAATTCCGTGTTCGAGCCCAAGTTCGGGCCTGAAAAACTGTCAGTAGCTTTTGGACTTGTCTGGTTTTGATAGCACACGACTTGGCCGCTTCGGCGGGTTCGGATGATCATCGGCGGAAGCAGGGGACGCCGATGATGTCGAGAGAGGCGCGAGCCGTCAGGCGGCGCACCTCTTGGCTTTGCGGC
>CAMDPA010000064.1 GCA_945903565.1 Devosia equisanguinis
GCAGTGAAGCGACCGCAGCGGCGAGGTAACCAGATGCAAACGCTCACTCTTTTTTTCACAACCTAGGTCTCGCCGAGGCGTGTCGTGGGTGGCCGCCTGCGCGGCCATGACGTTAGAGGAGGATGTTGGCCTACCGTACAATCGCTCCAGTTCGACGCAGTTATTGTTGCGGCTGTCCTTAACCGCTCATTCGTTTTGCAAGCCGCTCGGCCTTTGCACAGAAACGCCCGCCAGTTTCCCAGCGGGCGCTCCATTATCTCAGTAGCTCGATGATGACAGCAATCGCCAGCAGCAGTCTAGCCACATCTATGATGAGCACGACCTTCATCGGATATCTCCGGTGGGTCGGCCCGTAGCGCCACGAGCCTGTTGAGGCTTGGGCGGCAACGCGCGTTGCGGATTTGGAAATCGCCAACCGCGTGGCGTGTCATGGCGAAGTTCGAGCTGGTGTCCGGGGTGCTGCGTCCAGCTGGCCCTCGGCACTCAGCACTCAGTCTTTCCGCGAGTGACATATAACGATAGTCTGAGTCGTGTGTTGTGCAAAGCACCTCATAGAACACCATGGCATAAGCCTCATCATGCCACTGCAACAACATGTACTCCGCAATACCTCCCAAGCTGAAGACAGGTGTTCGTTTCCCTTCACCCGCCATCCCCGGTCCCATCCATCGTCGAACTCGCCAGTTCCGGCCTTCCTGGAAAACGGTTGTTGTTGCCGCCAACTCGTTCCGCGCGGCTGTCGTGCTGGGCGAAGAGGCATAATAATAATCGAGGGAGGCGAGGTTGATCGCGCGAGGGTTCCGATTGGGCTGGGCGATGCTGCTTGCCGTGGGCGCAAGCCAGACGTTCGCGGCCACGGCTTGGGCGGCGTTTCCGGATAAGCCGTTGCGGTTCGTGGTGCCGTTTCCGCCGGGCGGGGGCAACGATCTCGTCGCCCGCTCGCTGGCCGAGGGCATGAGCAAGGATCTGGGGCAACAGGTCAACGTCGACAACCGCGCGGGCGGCGGCACGGTGATCGGCACCGAGTACGTGGCGACGCGGCCGGGCGATGGCTACACGATCCTGATGGGCTCGTTCGCGTTCGCGGTGAACCCGAGCCTGATCAAGTCGCTGCCTTACGATCCCGTCAAGTCGTTCGCGCCGGTCGCCTACATCGGCAGCTATCCCAACGTCGTAGTCGTGCCGCCGGACCGGCCGTATAAAACGATGCAGGAGTTCGTGGCCTACGCGAAAGCCAATCCGGGCAAGCTCAACTACGGTTCGTTCGGCAACGGCACGTCCCCGCACTTGTCGGTGGAACTGCTCAAGTTGCTCGCCAAGGTCGACATCACCCATGTGCCTTACAAGGGCGCCGCGCCCGCGATCACCGACATGCTCGGCGGCCGGCTCGACGTGATCTTCTCGACGGTGTCGAGCGCGGGCACCTACATCCGCAGCAACCGTTTGCGCGCGCTGGCGGTGACCTCGGCGAGCCGTGCGGCCGCTTATCCTGATCTGCCGACCGTCGCGGAGGCGGGCGTCGCCGGCTACGAGGCCGTGGCATGGTACGGGATCCTCGCCCCGGCTGGAACGCCGCGCGATATCGTCAACCGCCTCAATGCGTCGATTGCGCTTGCGGCCAAGTCCGAAAACTTCCTGAAGCGCAGCGCGGAGGACGGGCTCGAGGTGAAGATCGACAGCCCCGAAGTTCTGGCCAAGCTGATCGACGTCGAGATCGCGCGCTGGCGGCCGGTCGTGGTCGAAAACAAGCTGAAAGCTGATTGATAGAAGGGAATAGGTTCTAGGGGCTAGGTTTTAGGGAATAGGGCTGCTCACGCCGCGATTCCCCTGAAACCTAGTCCCTAGAACCTAGAACCTCGGGGGAAAGCGCGTGACCAAAAGACTGGCCGATCGGATTTGCATCGTATCGGGGGCGGGATGTGTCGGCCCGGGCTGGGGCAATGGCCGGGCGATCGCGGTGCGGTTCGTCGAGGAAGGCGCGAAGGTGTTCGCGGTAGACCGGGAGCTTGGGCCATTGGCCGAGACCTTGGAACGTGCCCGCGCGCTCGGCGGCACGATCGAGCCGTATGTGTGCGATGTCACCGACAGCAAGGCGGTCGCGGCAATGGTCGCGGCGTGCATGGCGCGGTGGGGCCGCGTCGACGTGCTCGTCAACAACGTCGGCGGCTCGGCGGCCGGTGGCCCGGTGGAGATGTCCGAGGACGTCTGGCGTACGCAGATCGACAGCAATCTCAGCAGCGTGTTTCTGGGCTGCAAGCACGTACTGCCGGTGATGGAAAAGCAGGGCAAGGGCGCGATCGTCAACATTGCCTCGGCCTCTGGCCTGCGCTGGACGGGGGCGGCGCAAGTCGGCTATGCGGCGACCAAGGCCGGCGTGATCCAGCTCTCGAAGGTGGTTGCCGTGCAGTATGCGAGCAAGGGCATTCGCGTGAACACGGTGGTGCCGGGCCAACTGCACACGCCGATGGTCGAGGCGCGGCTGGCGAAGCAGCGCACCGGCGGCGATGTCAGCGCCCTGCTCGAGCAGCGGCAATCGCGCATTCCGATCGGCTTCATGGGCGATGGCCGCGACACCGCCAACGCCGCGTTGTTTCTCGCCTCCGACGAGGCGCGCTTCGTCACCGGCACCGAGATCGTCGTCGATGGCGGTATGACCGCGCGTTGCGATTGAGCGAAGATTTTGGGCTGGCGGCTGTTCGTAGGGCGCAATAGCATCCAAGCGGAGCTTGGCTCCGCCAAGACGCGTATTGCGCCGTTTGCACGCGGAACGGTGCAATACGCCCGAAAGGGCTATTGCACCCTACGGCGTGCCGGTGCCACGAATTCAACAGGGCAGGGGAAACATGCCGATGGCACTCATGAAATCGACATTGCCGATAGCGATCGGCGGGCTGCTTGCTCTCACGATTGGGGCCGGCGCGCAGGAGTATCCGGCGAAGCCGATCCGGCTCGTCATTCCGTTCGCACCCGGCGGCAGTGTCGACCTTGTCGCGCGGGTGGTGGCGGCGGGGCTGAGCGAGCGCCTGGGCAAGCAGGTGGTGCCGGATAATCGCCCCGGCGCTGGAGGCACGCTGGCGACCGAGCTTGTCGCGAACGCGCCGCCGGATGGCTACACGCTGCTGCAGATGTCGCTGGCGCACGCGGTCAATCCGTCCGTCTACAAACTCAACTACGATCCGATCAAGTCGTTCGTGCCCATTGCCTCGCTGGGCAGTGGGGCGAGCGTGCTCAGCGTGCATCCCTCCGTGCCGGTCAACTCCGTGAAGGAGCTGATCGCGCTGGCCAAGGCCAAGCCCGGCGAGCTCAACGCCGCCAACGCGGGCATCGGCAGTTTCACGCATATCACTGGCGTATTGTTCTCGCTGATGGCGGGCGTCGACATCCAGCAAGTGCCGTTCAAGGGCGGCGGCCCCGCCATGATCGACGTGATGGGCGGGCATTCGCAGGTGCTGTTCAACTCGTATGTCGCCTCCACGCCGCACGTGCGCAGCGGCAAGCTGAAGGCGCTCGGCGTCACCGACACCAAGCGAACCGCGTTGCTGCCGGAGGTTCCCACGGTCGCGGAAGCCGGCGTTCCCGGTTACGAGGCAGCGAACTGGTGGGGTTTCGCCGCGCCCGCCGGCACGCCGCAGCCGATCGTTGAAAAGTTGCACAGGGAGATAACGGCGGTGTTGAACTCGCCGGAGGCCCAGAAGCAGTTCGCGGCGGACGGTGCCGATATCAAGCACATGAGTTCGGCCCAATTCGGCGCGTTCATCGAGAGCGAGATCGCGAAATGGGGCCGCGTGATCAAGGACGCCAAGATCAAGCTGCAGTAAGCCGGCTTCAATCCGGCTTGATGTTGGCCTCGCGCACGACACTCTGCCAGCGCGCCTGCTCGGTGATCAGCAGCTTGGCCAGTGCCGCGGGGCCTTCGATGCTGATCTCCAGGCCGTCTTCCGCGCTCCGCGTCCTGAAGTTTTCGGCTTGCGCCGCCAGTGTCACCGAAGCATTGAGACGGGCGATGATTTCCGATGGCGTGCCGGCCGGCGCCATCACCCCGTACCAGGCAATCGCCTCGTATCCCGGCACGCCGGCTTCGGCGATCGTGGGGAGCTGAGGATAGGCCGGTGAGCGGGTCGCTGATGTCACGGCAATCGCGCGCAGCTTGCCGCTCCGCACGTGGCTGCCCGCGCTGCCGGCCGTCGCGAAGATCACGTCCAGCCGCCCGCCCAGCAGATCGATAATGGCGGGCCCGCCGCCCTTGTAGGGCACGTGCGTCATCTCAATCTTGGCGAGCACCTTGAGCATCTCCGCGCCAAGGTGCGTCGAGGTGCCGTTGCCGAACGAGCCGTAGTTGAGCTTGCCTGGGTTGGCTTTGGCGTAGGCAATGAACTCCTGCATGGTCTTGTAGGGTCGCTCGGGCGGCACCACCACCACGTTGGGGTAACGGCCGATCAGCACCACCGGCGCGAACGCCTTGGTCGTATCGTAGGGCAGGCTCTTCAACAGGCTCGGGTTGGTTGCGAAGGGCAGCGATATGAACAGGATCGTGTAGCCGTCCGGCGGACGGGTGGCCACGTGCTCGGTGCCGATCACCGTTCCGGCGCCGGAGCGGTTGTCGACGATTATCTGCTGGCCAAGGTCCTTGGACATGCCTTCGGCCAGCGCACGCCCTACGAGATCGGTGCCGCCGCCGGGCGGGAACGGGATGACGAGCCGAATGGGCTTGTCGGGAAACGCCGCCAACGCCTGACTACTACCGGCCATCGCGAGCAGCAGCGCGTACCCCAATCGAACGCCTCTTGCGATCATGACTGGCTCCACTCCCTAGCTGCAGTTCGGCGCGAGGATCCTACCGAACCTACGAAATGCGCCGCCGATCCGCAACGTCGTCCGCCTGTCCGACCCCACATCGCCTTTCTCGAACCGTAACGTAGCCTCGCGCCACGGGCGCGACTGGGTTGCCACCCAGACCGTCTTGGGAGGGAGACCCTCCCAAACCCGCCCCTCATTTATGCTTTAGAATAAGGGGGTACTTCGGGCGAATGTCCGCAGTGCGCGACGCCCCCCTTATCGCGGAACGAATTCAGCCCTTCCGTTGATCGAAACGGCGGTCGAATACAGACTCGGCGATGCGGTTTTTGAGGATCTCGATCGAGCCGCCGGCGATCATCCAGCCGCGCGTGCGGCGCACGCAGTATTCGACGAGCGCCTCCTGGCTGAAGCCCATGCCGCCCATCACCTGCATCGCTTCGTTTGCGACCTCGAACCCGGCCGTATTGCACGCGAGCTTGGCGACGGCGGTTTCGTAGGCGCCCGGCAAACCCTTCTCGGCACCGATGACGGCGCGATAGAGCAGCATCTGCGCGGCATCGAGCTTCACCGCCATTTCCGCGAACTTCCATTGCAGGCCCTGGAACTCGCACAACGGGCGGCCGAACTGTTTGCGCGTCAAGGCGTGGTCGCGCGCGATCGTGTAGGCGTGGCGGCCGACAGCAAGTGAGCGCGCGGAGTTGCCGAGCCGCTCGACGTTGAAACCGGCGATCTGCTTCTTGAAGCCGCCCGCGCCGAGCAGCACGTTGGCGGTCGGTATCGCGCAGTTCTCGAAATAGAGTTGCGCCCACTGCTCGCCGTTCATGAAGCCCGACGGCTTGCCGACCGTGAACCCCGGCGTGCCTTTCTCGAGCAGCACCGAGCCGATGCCGCCGACGCCGGGCCCATACCGGACGTAGACCAGGAACAACGCGGCTTCCGGGCTGTGGGTGGAAAATATCTTGGTGCCGTTGATCAGGAAGCCGTCGCCATCCGGTGTCGCCGAGGTGCGCAGATCAGTCACTGCCGAGCCCGCTTCCGGCTCCGTCATGCCGAGACTGATGAGCTTGCGACCCGCCAGCAGGTCCGGCAGGAAGCGCGCCTTCTGTTCCGCCGTCGCGTATTCGACAAAGGTGCGGATCGGGCCAAAGTTGCCGGCTTGTACGATATCCGCGCTCTTGGGGCAGACACCTGCGACCTCCTGGATCGCGATCACAGCGTCCATCAGGGTGCCGCCCGCGCCGCCATCCGCTTCGGAAAACGTGATGCCAAGCAGGCCCTGTTCGGCGATCTTCGCGGCGGTTGCCCTGGGGTATCGCGGATCGTGTGCGCGGGCGAGTGCGCCGTCCGCAAGGTGGGTTTGCGCGAACCGCCGCACGCTAGCGGCGAAACTGCGCTGTTCCTCGCTGAGCTCGAAATCCATGACGGCGCGGCCTCGAAAGGGGAAGGTGGAGTTCTGCAATGCCCCGCTACCGCGCAGGTTGCAACCCCTCGCCCCTCAACTTGACAGGCACGCGCCGGCGAATGGCGCCGCCGCAACCGAGTTCGTCAAAATGCGCCGATCAGGCGCCGGTACTCGGCCTCGGGCAAGCCATAGGAGGCGCCGGCGACCTTCTCGAGCTTCGCGCAGTCGCGGATCGTGATGGTTCCGCGCACGGCCCGAATGAGGCCCTTACCCTCCAGGAGATGCATTGCATCGGTTACGCCCGGGCGCCGCACGCACAGCATCATCGCGAGGAACTGGTGCGTGATCTCAATCTGGTCGCCGTCCATCCGGTCGCTGCACATGAGAAGCCACCGCGCCAAGCGCTCCTCGATCGAAGCGCTGCCGTTGGCAAGCGCCGTTTGCGCAGCTTGCACCGTGAATACGTGTACGAAACGGACGAGTAAGTTGCGGAGGAGCGGACTTTGCTCAACGGCGTGCGTGAAACTGGCCTTCTTGATCCTGTGGCCGGCACCGGCGATCTGCATGTAGTGATCATGAGGGGTCTGATCGGAACCAAGCAGCAGGGCAATTCCACCCAGGCCTTCGCGGCCATAGATGCCCGCTTCGATGCTGGTTCCGTCCGAGCGCACGGCTACCACAGAAGCGACGCCGCTATCGAGGAAGTAGGCGTATTTTATGGGCTTGTTCGCATCTGCAATGGAATGCCGCAGGCTCAACGTGACCGGTTCCAAGTGCGGCTGCAGGAGTGCGAAGTCGGGTTCTGCAAGGGACTGTAGGAGGAAGTTCGAGACTGACGACTGACTGATGACGACCATTTGCATTGCCTTGCTGGCGCAGAAACTGCTGCTTCCCCCTCAATTGCTTGCGCCGGGTCGAATGGGACAGTTGGGAAGCCCGATCGTGCCACGTATTCGCACTAGGCCGAAGCACTCAGTGTACTTGCGAGCCGATTGGTACAATTTCGGACTATCTGTTGATTTAAATTGGACGCAAGTTAACTTCGTGCGTGTTCTTACGATCGGATCGGTTTTGGTCTGCGGGGGTGGCATGTTCATTCAAGATTTTTGCATGAGCGCGTTCGTCCAAGAGGTTGCGGCTGGTCGTGACTACCGTCCCACCGGCAAGCATTGGAACAGCGAACCAGACACGAACTGGCTTTTCAGCGCGCTTGCCCCTCTCGCCACACGCCGCAACGTTGCGGCCAGGCGAGCGTTGTTCGCGGCTGGCAACCCAGCTCTGGGCTTTTACCTCGTCGTGTCGGGCAAGCTGATGGTGCATCGGCGTATTGCGGGAGCGACGTCGGGACAGCCGAGGACGGTCGTCCGATCCGCGGAACGCGGCGATCTCCTGATTTACGACTGCGATGGCACGCATGTCGCCGATTGCGATGCGCTCGAAGACAGTGTTGTTCTATGGATCGATCGCCGCCGGTTCGAGCGGCAGGCCGCGCTCGACCCCGTGCTTCAGCGTGCGGGGAATGCCGTGCACGCCAGCGAACTCGAGTGGATACTGCACAGCCTTGGCCCAGGCCGAGGCTGTGCGCGGCATGAAAAGCTGCACACGATGTTTGGCAATGCCCCTCGTTGGGGGCAGCGCCAGCTTGTGAGCACTGCGCCGCAGCGGGGCGGCGCAGTGCTCCTTTCGTGAGCCTGGGCGCCTGATCGAGCGACCGCGAGCGTATGTCGTTCACGAAGTCATCAAGATACCCGAAGCGCACCCTCCCCACCCCTGAGCGCTTCGGGATTACGCGGGACCCGGCCATCCCCCCCCCCCCGGCTGGGTCCCGCCACTACTATTTGAGCATTGAGACTGTCGCATTGACCGTTAGCCGGCCAGCGCGACCCGGCTCGCCCGATCGAGTGCCCACAGGCGGTCGAGCAGCGCTTGCGCCTTGGCCGCGCCCAGCACCGGCACCGCAAGCTCCAGATACTTGGCTTCCAGATCGCGATCCGTGAGCGGCAGCTCCGGATCGCCCTTGCGGTTGGGCTGGAAGTACTCGGTCTTGCGGCCGTCCGCGGTCTCCATCGTGACACGAGCGGCGCGCCTTCCGGGGAAGGCGGCGTCGATTTCGGGATCGACCACGACGTCGATGCTTTGCATCAGCGCGCGCGTCACAGGGTCCACCATCCGCTCCGGTTCGAACGCGGCGAGCCGCACGCTGCCATGCGTCAGCGCGGTCGCGACCACGTACTTGAGGCTGAAGCGCGCTTCCGTCGGCGTTACCGGCTGGTCGTATCCGGCAACCTCCAGCGCGGGGCGATAGGTTGCGACGCGGACGCGCTTGATCTTGTCTGCGCTTACGCCAAGCTTGGCCTGCGCTTCGAGCCCACCGTCGATCGGCGCGAACGTGTGGCCGCAGCAGGCGTGGTTCTTCACCGTCATCCTGGTGATGTGATAGTCGCGGCCGAGCGTGGCGAGCGCCTTGCCCCAGTCCGGGCCGTCGCTCATCGCGCGCCCCATGCCCGCCTCCGCCTCGAGCACGTCGAGCGCGCCGGTGACACCTTCGCGCGCCATCAGCGCCGCCGTGATACCGGCTTCCGCCGCGCGGCCCGCGTGCAGCGGTTTGCACAGCGAATCCATGCGGTAGGCCTGTTGCAGCCCGGCGGCGAAGGTCGCCGAGATCGCGAGCGCGTGCGCGTATTGCTGCTGGTTGAGCCCGTAGATGCTGGCTGCGGCAGCGGTGGCGCCGAACGTGCCGATGGTGCCGGTGTTGTGCCAGTAGCGATAGTGGGCGCGGCCCATCGCGGCGCCGATGCGGGTCGAGATCTCGTAGCCGGCGACGACGGCCTTGATGAGCGCTTCGCCGTTCGCGCCGCCGTCCTGCGCGGCGGCGAGTGCTGCCGCGATGGTTGGCGCGCCCGGGTGATAGATCGCCTCGCGGTAGATGTCGTCGAACTCGATGGCATGCGCGGCGGTGCCGTTGATCAGGGCCGCGGCGCGCACCGTTGCCTTGCGGCCCAACGCCAACTCGGCCCGCCCGCGATCGAGATCTTCCGCGTGCGCCTGCTCGAGCAATGTCGCAGGTACGGTGATCGCGCCGGGAAGCAGCGCCGCATACCAATCGATGATCACGCGCTTGGCGTGGTGCGCCACGTCGGTTGGAACCGGCTCTTTCGCAAGCGCGACGGCGAACCGCGCGAAGGCTTCTACGGTCGTCATGTTTATTGCCTCTATCGTGGAGCGCTCACAAATCAGGCAAGCGGCGGGAATCCGTAAAGCTGGTTGGGATTGTCGACCAGGATCTTCTGGCGCGTTCCGGCATCCGTGATCCACTCCGGGATCATGTCGACGAGGTCGCCGTCGTTCGGCATGCCCCGGCCGTCCATGTTGACGTGCGGCCAGTCGGTTCCCCACACGAGGCGATCCGGGTTGTGCGCGACCAGCGCACGCGCGATCGGCGTCACGGCGGCATAGGGGAAATCGCCGGACATGCAGCGCATCGGGCCGGACAGCTTGATCCACACGCGGCCGGTATCGAGCATCCGCTTCAGTGTGCGCATTGCCGGCTGGTCGACACCGCGCTCCGCCGGGATGCTGGCGAAATGATCGAGCACGATGGTGTTGGGCAGGGCCAGCAGGCGGTCGGCGAAATCGTCGATGTCGGCGCCATGGGGATAGAACTGCACATGCCAGCCGTGCTCGTTGACGCGGGCGGCGACCGTCTCCGAGATCGTCGGCAGGATGCCGCCGCGCGACGTGCTCATGAAGCGCAGGCCGCGCACGCCGAGCTTGGTCAGCCGCGCGATCTCGGTCGAGGGGATGTCGTCGGGCACCAGCGCGACACCGCGATAGCGATCGGGAAAGCGCGCCAAGGTATCGGCGAGATGGCGCGTGTTGCGGCCATAGCCGCCGCCGCTGACGATAACGGCGCGCGCGATGCCGAGCTTGTCCTGCAGCGCGATGTTGGTCTCGGGCAGGGCGTCGGCGGAGATATAGAAGGTGTTCGGATCGAAGGGATAGTTCGCGGCGGGGCCGAACAGGTGAATGTGGGAGTCGACGGTGCCGGGCGGGCAGCGGAAGCGCGGCGCCTTGGGATGGGTATCGGGGCCCTGGGTGAGGATTGCCATTCGTGTCGTCTCCCTGCGGTTTGCGCCGTCAGCCGCGCTTCATCCGCGCCAACTAAACAGAAAGCGCGCGCGGTCTCATCCGGTTTCTTGCGTCGATGGAAACGTCCCACTCCTGCGATTGCGGTTGAGTTCCCACGCCGAGGCCTGTTAGGAGCCCGACATCTCAACCGGGAACCAAGATATTGATCGAAACAGCCCGCAGCGGCTTCGCGGACATGCCGCGGCTCGCCGATCGCCTTACCGCTGGCCAGTTCGTGCTGACCGCCGAAGTCGTGCCGCCGCTCTCCGCCGATCCGGCGCGGCTGCTGGAAATGGCCCTGCCGTTGCGTGGTCTGGCCGACGCCGTCAACCTGACCGACAGCGCCAGCGCGCGGGCGCACATGGGGGCGCTCGCCGCCAGCGCGATCCTGGTCGCCAACGGCATCGACCCGATCATGCAGATCACCTGCCGGGATCGCAACCGGATCGCGATCCAGAGCGATATCCTCGGCGCGGTGGCGCTCGGCATCCGCAACGTGCTGATCATGACGGGTGACCAGCCCACCGCCGGTGACCAGCCCGAGGCCAAGCCGGTGTACGATCTCACGTCCGGCGCGCTGATGGACATGCTTCGTGGCATGCGCGACGAGGGCAAGCTGCCGGCGCCGTCGGGCCGCGCGATCCCGGGCGGCCTGCCGGACCTGACGATCGGCGCGGCCGACATGCCGATCGATCCGCCGCCGGGCTGGGAGCCCAAGGGGCTGGAGCAGAAGATCGCGGCCGGCGCCCAGTTCGCGCAGACGCAGTTCTGCATGGATACTGGCGTTGCCCGGCGCTACGCGGCGCGCCTTGCCCAGCACGGAACGACCGATCGTATTCGCCTGATCATCGGCGTCGTGCCGCTCAAGACGGCGAAGTCGGCGCGGTGGATCAAGCAGAACCTGTACGGCTCGATCATTCCCGACGCGCACATCGCGCGCATGGAGGAGGCCGCCGATCCCGCCGCCGAGGGCCGCCGCATCTGCGTCGAGGTGATCGAGGAGATGCAGGAGATTCCCGGTATTTCCGGCGCGCACATCATGGCGCCCCACAACGAGGCCGCCGTGGCCGACGTTCTGCGGACGCTGCGGGCGTTGCCGGGATTTCGGGCGTAGTACGCCGGACGCTCCTCTGCAGCCAATGATGACGATCGGGGCGTTGTGCGCGTATGATGTTCCCGTGGCTGGCGATGGGGCGGGTGAAGCATGGGATTTTCAGCGATCTTCGGGCGCGTTGGGCGGCCACGCGCGATCCTTGCTATACTCGGCGCGGTGGCGCTGGCCAGCACATCGGCCCAAGCACGGGTAACGCGCATCGAGATCGAGCAGCTGTTATCGCCGGCCTATGACGGTGCGAGCTTCGGCAGTGGCGGCCAGTACGAGACGATCAGTGGCCGCGCTTTCGGTGAGCTCGACCCTGTCCATCCGGCTAACGCGATCATCCAGGACATCGCGCTGGCGCCGCGCAACGCGCGCGGCATGGTCGAGTATGTGGCCTCGTTTCAGCTCGTGAAGCCGATCGACATGACGAAGGCGAGCGGCCTGATGTGGCACGACGTGCCCAATCGCGGGCGCAGGGTTCCCATCCCCCCGGTGGAGCGTGGCAGCGGCGATATCGGTCTCAGCAGCGGCTGGCAGGGCGACAACTCCGGCTCAACCGCACCGGGAAAGGGCAACGACTACGTCGTCGTGCCCGTCGCGAAGAACCCGGACGGTTCGGCGATCACCGGCCTGGTGCTCGGCCGCATCATGAACGCGAAGGGCCCGGCATCGCAGCCGATGATCGTGCATCTCAACCCCGTGCCCTACAGGCCCGCGTCACTCGACACGTCGCGCGCGAAGCTCGTCAGCCACGCCTCCGAGACGATCGATGGCAAGGTCGAGGGCGTCGCCGAGATCGCGCCGGCCGACTGGGCTTGGGCAAAATGCAGTGCCGAAAAACCGTTCCCGGGCAGGCCGGACCCGACGCAGATCTGCTTGAAGAACGGCTTTGATCCCGCGCGGCTCTATCAGGTCGTGTTCACGGCTCAGGATCCGCTGGTGCTCGGCATCGGCTTTGCCGCGTTTCGCGACGTCGGCCAGTTTTTCAAGACCGCGAAGGCGGACGACGCGGGCACGCCGAACCCGGTCGCGGGCGCCATCACGCGCAGCATCGTGCGCGGCTCCTCACAATCGGGCAACTACATCCGCGGCTTCCTGCATCTGGGCTTCAACCAGGACGAGGCGGGCCGCCAGGTCTATGACGGCGCGTGGCCGATCATCGCGGGGCGGCGGATCGCGCTCAACGTGCGCTTCGCGATGCCCGACGGCGTACTCAAGTTGTACGAGCCGGGAAGCGAGGGACCGCAATGGTGGGTGCCGTGGCCGGACACCGTCCGTGGTCTGCCCGCCGCCGGCATTCTCGACCGCTGCACCGCGACCAAGACGTGCCCGAAGATCATCGAGCATTTCGGCGCTGCTGAAGTGTGGGGCTTAAAGCTGACGCCCGAATGGGTGGGAACATCCGCCGACGCCGACATCCCGCTGCCCGATAATGTGCGCCGTTACTACATCCCCAGCACGCAACACGGCGGCGGCCGCGGCGGCTTTGCGACCTCCGGTTTCGCGGCGGCGGTGTGCCCCAGCGTCGGGTACGGCGACGGTATCTTGCCGATCAACCCGGTGCCGCACATCGAAACGGTGAACGCGATCCGCCACCATTTCCGTGCGTGGGTGCTGAAAGATGTGGTGCCGCCGCCGAGCCGATATCCGACGCTGGCTGGAAAGGAGCTGGTGGACGCGACGAAGGAGTCGATGGGCTTTCCGACGTTGCCTGGTTTGCCCGCATCGGCACCGACGGGTTTGATCAATCCGATGCTCGACTACGATTTCGGGCCGCAGTTCAATCCGCTCGACGGCTCGGGCATTGCCACGATCGTGCCGCCGAACGTGAAGCGCGCGATCCGCATGCTGGTGCCGCGCGTCGACGCGGACGGCAACGAATTGGGCGGCGTTCCCGTCGTGCTGCGCGATGCGCCGCTGGGCACCTATCTCGGCTGGAACATCACCAAGGCGGGTTTCAACAAGGGGCTCATTTGCAACTACGCGGGCGGCTCGATTCCTTTCGCGCGGACCAAGGCCGAACGCGAGAAGACCGGCGATCCCCGCCTCTCACTCGAAGAACGCTACGGAACGCACGAGGGCTATGTCGGAGCCGTCGCTGCGGCAGCGAAGACAGCGGTCGCGTCGGGCTTCCTACTCGAGAACGATGCTACAGCGCTGATCAACGCGGCCAAGGCGAGCAGCGTATTGAAGTGAAGCCCCGCTGTTATCGTCAGCGGCTCAGCACGATATTGAGGATCGCCGTGCGGCCATCCTTGGTCGCCTGGTGCGCCTCACGAATGGCGGCGACGAGATCGCGAGGCTGCTCCACCTTGCGGCCCCATGCGCCGAACGGTGCGCCCAGCACAGAATAGTCGGGCCCGCCGATCGGCGAGCCATAAAACAGGTTGTGCTGCATCGCGACGCCGTCGGGATAGTAGTCGGTGTGGTTCTGCCGCATTGCGAGGTATTCGTTGTTGTTGAACACCACGATGATGATCGGCAGCCCCGCCTGTGCGGCATAACCCAGGCTCTGCGTGATCGGATTGTAAAGGAACGTGCCGTCGCCAACCATCGCAACGACAGGCCGGTCGCGGTGCGCGAGCTTGGCGCCGATCGCGTGTCCGAGGCCTTGCCCAAGCCCGCCGCGCACCTTGAGGAAGCTGCCCGGCCCCTTGTTGCGCAGGTGCGTCTCCACCACGCCCCGATGCGTCACGGTCTCGTCGACATAGACGGTGTCGGCGGGCAGCGCCTCGGCGAGCGCTGCGCACAGCCACACCGGATCGATCGGGTGCTTCGTCTTCGCACCCGCCACGACGGCAAGGCGAGCCTCATCGAGCGCCTTGTGCGTGGTCGCGTGACGCGTGCGCCGCTCGCTGATGCGCTTGGCTGGAACCTTCGCCGCCTCCGCCGCCGTTTTCAGCGTCTCGAGCGTGAACGTGACATCGCCTTCCAGCACGTGATCCGCGCCGAGGTTCTGATAGACCATCTGCACGCGATACGGCGTCTCGTCGATCAACACGACCGTGGCGTTGGCGGGACGCTTGTTGGCGGGATACCACGGCACCCGGCTGCGGATCACCAGCAGCAGATCGGCCGTGTCCATGTATGGCTTCAGGCTCGGGCCTTGATGCAGTTCATGGTCCTTCGGGAAGTTCGAGAAAACCGATGATGGAGTCTCGACAACCGGGATCGCCAGCGCCTCGGCAAGTGCAACGAGTGCGGCATAGCATTCGGGCTGCCGGCCCGCGGCCTCGGCGAGAATGACTGGATTCTTCGCCTTGGCGATCAGCTCCGCGACCTTCTCGATCTCGCTGACCGGCGCACGCGGCGCAAGGGCCGGCGGCGCATCGCGGAACACCGAAGGCGGCGTCCAAGCGGCAAGTTGCGTCTCGATGGGAACGTTGAGATAGACCGGCCCCATCGGCGCGCGCTCGGCCATCTGCCCGCAACGCACCACGCTGTCGTACAGCGTCTCGATGCTCGGCGCCTGGCTCGACCACTTCGTATACGGCTCGACCAGCCGCTGCGGCCCGCCGACGACCGACAGGTTCTGATACCACTGCTGGCCCGGATCAAAGCCCGCACGCTCGCCATAGGTGAGCGCCTCGCCCGACAGCAGGATCATCGGGATGTTCTGGATGTAGGCGGAGTGGATGCCGACCGCGCCCTGCAGCAGACCGACGCCGGCGTGCAGCATCACCGCCTGCATGCGGCCGGTTGCCATCGTGTAGCCGATCGCCATGTCGACCGCGAGGGTCTCGTGCCAGCAGCTCAAGTATTGCGGCCCAGCGGTCTTGTTGACCGTCTGGCGCGCCAGCGCCTCCCACACCGAGCCCCATTCAGAGCCCGGCGAGGAGAAGATGTAATCGAGGCCAAGGCTACGGAAGCCCTGCAGAACGGCTTCGCCGCCGTCGAGTGTGTTCTTCAAGGCCGGTTACTCCGGTTCGAGCCACATTTGATGATTTCATTCCGGCTTGATGCCGACGTCGTTCACCACTTTGCTCCACTTCGTCACGTCGCGGGCAAGCCGTTCGGAGAACTGCGCGATCGTATCGACGGGCGGGGGATCGAACCCAATCGTGACGAGGCGCTCGCGCACCTCGGGCCGCGCCTGCACCTCCTGGATCACCTTGACGAGCCGGGCCAAAACGGGGGCGGGTGTACCAATCGGAGCGACGAGGCCGAACCATGTTTCCACGTCGAAATCGGGATAGCCTTGCTCGGCGATCGAAGGAATTTCCGGCGCCTGCGTCACCGGGCGGACGCTCGTGCGGGCGATGGCCTTGAACTTGCCGGACTTGATGTGCGGCCCGGCGATCACCCAGCTGCCGAGCATCATGCCGACCTGGCCGGCCAACATATCCTGCGTCAGGGGCGCGCCACCCCGGTAGGGCACGTGCACCACGTCGATGCCGGCCATCGCCTTGAACAGCTCCATCCCGAGATGATGCGGCGTGCCGATCCCGGGCGTGCCGTAGTTGAGCTTGCCCGGGTTCGCCTTGGCGTAGGCAACGAACTCGGCCAACGTATTCGGCGGCATCGTGGCGTTGAGGTTGAACAGGAACGACTGCGTGCCAAGTAGCGTGACGGCCACGAAGTCCTTGAGCGGATCGAAGCCGGCATTCTTCGACAACACCGCCGCATTGGTGAAGCCCGGGCTCGAGGCGATGAACAGCGTATGGCCGTCCGGCGGCGATTTCGCCACGTACGAAGCACCGATGTTTCCGCCGGCCCCCGGCTTGTTCTCGATCACCACGGGATGGCCAAGCGCGGGGCCGAGCCGTTCCGCGTAAAGCCGCCCCAGCACATCCGTTGCTCCGCCCGGCACGAACGGCACGACAAATTGGACGGGTTTCGTCGGCCACTGCTGCGCCGCCGCGCCCGCGATACCGGCTGCCAGAGCCGCGAAGCCCGCCATGGCGCCGCCCATGACCCGCGACCTGCGACAGGGTCCCGAAAGTCGTGCTCCACCCATGGCGTTCCCCCCAGTCAAAGATGCTCGTCGCATCGTGAAATGGCGTTTCATAATCTGCGCCTGCCCTGCAAACCCTGTCAACGACGGTGAAGGGGTCAGTCCTCGCGCCGGAACGCCGAAAATTGTTCGATACGCCCGGGCGCGAAGTAAGCCCCCGATCACCACCTGTCAGTAGCTTTTGGACTTGTCTGGTTTTGATAGCACACGACTTGGCCGCTTCGGCGGGTTCGGATGATCATCGGCGGAAGCAGGGGACGCCGATGATGTCGAGAGAGGCGCGAGCCGTCAGGCGGCGCACCTCTTGGCTTTGCGG
>CAMDPA010000065.1 GCA_945903565.1 Devosia equisanguinis
CACTCGAGCCTCGACGGCATGACGCCCGATCGGGCATACTTCGGACCACACTGCATCCTGCCGATCCGCTCGGCAGTCTAACCCCGGCAGAGCCTCCACTTATCGCAGCGGAAAATCTGTCCGAACAAGCGGGGCCACCTCAGGTGATGCCTTGCCGGTATTGGGGACACCGCGTTTTCATGTCACTGGCGCCTTGAACTTCGCTTGCAACGCCGCACATGCCGCGTGGCGGTGGCACACCACGAGGTGATCGTTGACCATGCCGCTCGCCTGCATGAACGCATAGACGGTGGTCGGGCCGACGAAGCGGAAGCCCTCGGCTTTCAGCGCCTTGGAGATGCGTTTCGATAGCTCGGTCTCGGCCGGTACTTCCTTCATCGTCGTGCGCTCGTGAATGAGCGGCCGGCCGTCGAGGAACCCCCAGATGAAGGCACTGAGCCGTTGCTTTTCGCTGAGCGCCAGATAGGCCTTGGCATTGTCGATCGTCGCTTCGATCTTGAGGCGGTTGCGGACGATGCCGGCATCGGCCATCAGACGCGCCTTGTCCTTCTCGCCGTAGCGAGCGATGCGGGCGGCGTCGAAATCGTGGAACGCACGGCGGAAGTTGTCGCGCTTCTTGAGGATCGTTCGCCACGACAGGCCCGACTGGAAACCTTCCAGCACCAGCTTTTCGAACAGTGCGCGGTCGTCGGCTTTCGGCACGCCCCACTCCTCGTCGTGGTAGCGGGCGTATTCGGCATCGTCGACGCCGGCCCAAGGGCAACGGACGGGGGGCGACTGCGTCATGTGTGTGAAGCCTTCTCGGCCATGATTGTGCGGTGACGGGTCAGCGCCTCAGGATCGACCGTCAGCACAATGCCGTCCGCCGTGATTGTCTCGCCCTTGTCGATCGACTCGATGGCGCGATCGAGGCGCAGCATCGCGAGGCCGCAGATACCCCATACCGATCCGAGCTTGCCGATCACGACCTCGCCCATCTTCACCTCGCTCCGTGTGCCGGGAAGATCGCTCGTCGCCGTGACGCGCACGATGCGCTTGCGAACCGTGGCGCGGTGTTGCATCCGGCTGACAATTTCCTGGCCGACGTAGCAGCCTTTTTCGAACGCGACGCCGTTATTGAGGTCGAAGTTCGCTTCGTGTGGGAACGCGTCGCCGAAGTCGTAGTCCTTGCCGCCTTCGGGGACGCCCTTCGATATGCGCCTCTCCTTGTAGAGTTCGGGGGGGGCGTGAACCCAATCGCCGCCGGTTTTATGAATCGCACTGTCGAGGATCGCGACTTGGTTCGTGGGCACGAGCAGTCTTTCGCCGATTCGTCGATCACGGGGATCGGCATAGGACAGGACACCGTCGACGCTGCCCCACGGTAGTCCCCACGCGGCGGCAATTTTGAATTGGTCACTTTGATCGGCAATGGTCGCCCGTGCCCGGAGCTTGTACATCGTCAGCCGTTTGGCGAGATCAGCCGCCTTGTCAGCGGCGGTGTCGAGCAGATATCCGTCGCTGGCCTTTACCACGAAGAAGTCGAACAACACCTTGCCCTGCGGCGACAGCAGGCCTGCGAAGAGCGCCGGCTGAGTGTCGAGCTCGTCCATATCGTTGGTGATGATGCCTTGCAGGAGTTTTGTTGCGTCCTCTCCCGTGACGGAGACGACACTGCGATCCCGCAGCAAGGCGACCTTGGCTTCGTTCATTTCGATCTGTTCCCAGGTTGCGCATCGCGCCCAATTTACGTATGCGGGCATGACCTATAACGCAAGCCTAGCAAGGCGAGCCGGGTGAGGGCAGGAACCATGGCCGAGACGTTCGATCTGCTTCTCAAGGGGGGCACTGTCGTCAATCACGACGGCATCGGCCAGCGGGATATCAGCGTGCGCAGCGGTCGCATCGCGGCGCTGGGAAGCTTCGCGGCCAGCCAGGCCGGGGAGACGATCGACTGCACGGGCCTCCATATCCTGCCCGGTGTGATCGACAGCCAGGTCCACTTCCGCGAGCCTGGCTTGACCCATAAGGAAGATTTGGAGACGGGCAGCCGCGGGGCTGTGCTCGGCGGCGTGACGGCCGTGTTCGAGATGCCGAACACCAATCCGTTGACCACCTCGGCAGAAGCGTTGGCCGAAAAGGTGCGGCTCGGCCGCAACCGCATGTTCTGCGATTTCGCATTCTATGTCGGCGGCACGCGCGAAAACATCGCCGACATTCCGGCGTTGGAAAGGCTCGAAGGCTCCGCCGGTATCAAGGTGTTCATCGGGTCCTCCACCGGCAATCTGCTGGTCGACGACGAACCTTCGCTCGACCGTATCATCGCCAAAATTTCGCGCCGCGCCGCGTTTCATGCGGAGGATGAGGAACGGCTGAAGGCGCGGATGGGCGAGCGTAGGCCGGGCGATGCGTCGTCGCATCCGGTGTGGCGCGATGCGGAGGCCGCGCTGATCGCGACGCAGCGGCTTGTCCGGTTGGCGGAAAAGCACGGAAAGCGCGTGCATGTGCTGCATGTCTCGACCGCGGAGGAGATGGTCTACCTCGCCGGCCACAAGGATTTCGCTAGCGTTGAGGTCACGCCGCATCATCTGACGCTGGTCGCGCCGGATTGCTATCAGCGGCTCGGCACCTACGCGCAAATGAACCCGCCGGTGCGCGACGAGCGCCACCGCGCTGCGATCTGGCATGGCCTCGATCAGGGTGTCGTCGATGTGCTTGGCTCCGATCACGCGCCGCACACGCACGAGGAAAAGCATCACGCCTATCCGGCGTCGCACTCGGGCATGACCGGCGTGCAAACGCTGCTTCCGATCATGCTCGATCACGTTAACGCGGGGCGGCTGTCGCTGGCGCGTCTTGTCGATCTCACCAGTCACGGTCCGCAACGGCTGTTCGGTATTCGTGGAAAGGGGCGGATCGCGGTGGGTTACGATGCCGACTTCGCGATCGTCGATCTGAAGGCCCGCGCCACGATCACGAATGCGGCAGTCGCCAGCCGCTGCGGCTGGACCCCCTACGATGGCGTCACGGTCACCGGCTGTCCACGCGGCACCATCGTACGTGGCCGTCGCGCCATGTGGGATGGCGAAATCCTCGGCTCCGCCACCGGCGCCCCCGTTTCATTCTACGAGGGAGCCTGATGTCCGGCCCCGAACAGGGTCCAGGGGCTCCGCCCCTGAGCAGACTTTGGTTGGAAGACCAACGAAGGGTGTGCTCAGGTTCTTGGTTGAGCAGAGTTTTATCGCAAAACCGCGTAGGACACTTTTGCGAACTCTGCTCCGTCAGGATGCTCGAAGGGCTGAAGGCCCTTCGAATTCATCCGCAGGGTGAACCCCGATGAGCTCCCCCGGCTTCGGCGCCCGCACACCCTGGTCGGCAGGAGCCGCGATCGTCTTCGCAGGCCTTGCTTTTGCGATGGCGAGCGGGTTCGCGGTGATGGCTGGCGCTATCTATTTCAAGCTGGGGCAGTGGCTGACCGGGCCGGGCAATGTGATCGCGTCCGAGAACGTGACGCTAACCAATACGTTGATGGCGACATTGGTCCTGCAGGCGGTGACGCTGGGCCTTGCCTTGTGGGGCGCTGGTCGCTTTGGCGGCGATCGCCGGCAGGTATTGTCTCTGCCGCAGGGCTTGCCGCTCGGGCAGTTCCTCACGGGGTTTGGGGGGATGGTTGCGATCCTCGCGCCGCTCAATGTCGTGTCGTATCTGCTGTGGCCGGCGGACTTCGGCCAGGACTTGCGCCCGTTCGCGGAGCTGGCGCGGTCCTCCGCGATGTGGCTTCCGGTGCTCGTTCTGGTGATCGGCGCGCCATTGTGGGAGGAAGTGCTGTTCCGCGGCTTCCTGCTGCCGGCCCTGACCAAGACCCGGTACGGCTTTCGCGGCGCGGCGCTGCTGACCACGTTCGCCTGGACGGTGCTGCATCTGGGGTACACGGTGATCGGGCTATTTGAGGTTCTGATCATCGGGTTTTATTTCTGTTGGCTGATGTGGCGTTACGGTAATCTGTGGCTGACGATCATGCTGCATGCGCTCTACAACGGCTTGCAGTTGGCGGTGATCTCGATCTGGCCAAACCTGCTGACCGGATAGCGTGACCACACCAGCCCCGGCTTCATGCAACCGGCATATTCCCTCGCGCGCTGGGAAACGCTAGTCTCACCGGAAATATGCGCCGAAGCGAGCGCCGAACCGGAGGGAAAGATGAGACAGATCCCAGGCTTGAAGTCGGCTGTTGTGGCGACCGCGACCTTTCTGTCGATGGCGGCGGTGCTGCCTGCGGCGGCGCAGGAGTGGCCGGTGAAGCCGATCCGGTTCATCGTGCCTTATTCGCCGGGCGGTATCTCCGATATCGCGGCGCGGCTGGTCGGCGCCAAGCTGACGGAGGCGTGGGGCCAGCAGGTGATCGTCGACAACCGCACCGGCGGTAACGGCACGATCGGCACGGCGGCAGTCGTCAAGTCACCACCCGACGGTTACACCTATGTGATCGCGACCGTGGGCGACTTCACGATCAGCCAGCACGTGATCAAGAATATTCCCTACGACCCGCTGACCGATCTCATGCCGGTCATGTCGATGACCGATACGCCCTGTGTGCTCGCCGTCCATGCGGCCTCGTCCTACAAGACGCTGGCGGACGTTCTGGCGGATGCCAAGAAGCAGCCGGGTAAGATCAGTTATGCGACACCTGGCGTCGGCGCGATCAACCAGCTTCTGATGGAGTGGATGGCGAACGTCAGCGGGACCTCGTATTCGCACATTCCCTACAAGGGCGGCGCGCCGGCAGGGGCGGCGGTCGCGGCTGGCGACGTACCGCTGGGTCTGCTGGCGGTGTCCTCGGCGATGCCGCATCTCAAGAGCGGCAAGGTACGGATGATCGCGAACACCGCGGCCACCCGTTCGCCGATCGTGGCGGACGTACCGACGATGCGCGAGAGCGGCGTGGCGGATGTCGATGGCACCAACTACACGCTGATGCTGGCACCAAAGGGCACGCCCGAAGCGATCATCGCCAAGATGAATGCCGAGGCGACCAAGATCCTGAACATGGCCGACATCAAGGAGAAACTGGCGGCTGGTGCAGCGGTCTCGATCCCCAGCACCCCGGTGGAGCTTGCCGCGCGTCTGAAGCGCGAGTCGGATGCCTTCAAGGTGATCGTCGAAAAGGCCAAGATCACGGCCGATTGATTCAGTGGTTGCCGTTGCCGCGACGCGGCTGGCTGCAGCGCCAGCCGGTCGCGATGGTGCGCCGGACTTTGCCAGGTGGAACATGCGCATTCGCTCGCCGCGGGACTTCTGGGCCGGCCTGATCTTCATCGCGATCGCGGCCGGGTTCATCTATCTGGCCTCGGGCTATCGCTATGGCACGGCGCAGCGCATGGGACCGGGCTTCTTCCCGACCTATGTCGCGGGCTTTCTCGGCCTGCTTGGACTGGTCATCACGTTGCGTTCTTTCGTGATCGACGGGGCGCGGATCGATCCTATCGGCTGGCGGCAGATCATCATCACGCTGGCGGCCGTGTGCCTGTTCGGGGTGGCGCTGACCTATCTCGGCTTGGTCGCCGCGATTGCCATTCTGGTGATCGCCGGGGCGTTCGCCGATCCGGGGGCGCGACCGCTGGAAGTGATTGCGCTGGCGATCTTCCTGTGTGCGTTCTCGGTGGGCGTGTTCGTATATCTCCTGGGCCTGCCGCTGCAGGTCTGGCCGGAGGGCCTGTTCTGATGGAGATCCTCGTTTAATGGAGATTCTGGGCAATCTCGCGCTCGGCATGTCGGTCGCGCTGGGCTGGGAAAATCTGGCCTACTGCTTTCTTGGGTGTCTGCTCGGCACCCTGGTTGGCGTGCTGCCGGGTATAGGACCGGTGGCGACGGTTGCCATGTTGCTGCCGTTCACGTTCAAGCTCGGGCCGGGGCCGGCGCTGATCATGCTGGCCGGCATCTACTACGGCGCGCAATACGGCGGCTCCACGACGGCGATCCTGGTCAATCTGCCCGGGGAAAGCTCGTCCGTGGTGACGACGCTCGACGGCCATCAGATGGCAAAGAAGGGGCGCGCGGGGCCAGCACTCGGCATCGCCGCGATCGGGTCTTTCATCGCCGGCAGCATCGCGACGCTGCTGGTCGCGCTATGGGCCCCACCGTTGGCAGAAGTCGCGCTGAAGTTCTCGCCGGCTGAATACTTCTCGCTGATGCTGTTCGGTCTTGTCGCTGCCATCGTGCTGGCGCGGGGATCGCTGTTGAAGGCCTTGGCGATGGTGTGCGTCGGCATCTTGCTCGGCCTCGTCGGCTCGGATGTGAACACCGGCGCCGTCCGCTTTGCGCTGGGCTTGCCGGAATTGGCAGACGGCATCGGCTTTGTGGCGGTTGCGATGGCCTTCTTCGGATTGGCCGACGTCATCACCAACCTCGAGAAGAAGGAGGAGGGGCAGACCTACACGTCGTCCATCGGCAGCGTGTTGCCGTCGTGGGCCGATTTCCAGATGTCGTTTTGGTCGATCATGCGCGGCACGGGGCTGGGCTCGGTGCTCGGCCTGTTGCCCGGCGGCGGGGCGCTGCTGGCGTCGTTCGCCTCCTATATGCTGGAGAAGAAGGTCGCCAAGCCGCCGCGCCATTTCGGCGAGGGTGACATCCGCGGTGTCGCGGGCCCGGAGAGCGCCAACAATGCGGGAGCACAGACGTCGTTCATTCCGATGCTGACGCTCGGCATTCCCTCGAATCCGACGATGGCGCTGATGATCGGCGCGATGATGATCCAGGGCATCGCGCCGGGCCCGCAGGTGATGACGGAGCGGCCGCAACTCTTCTGGGGCCTTGTCGCCTCAATGTGGATCGGCAACCTAATGTTGCTCGTGCTCAACCTGCCGCTGGTTGGCTTGTGGGTGCGATTGCTGAAGGTGCCCTATCGGCTGCTGTTCCCGTCGATCTTCGTGTTCTGCTGCATCGGCGTCTACGCGACCGACAACAAGATTTTCGACATCTACATTCTCGCCGCGCTCACGGCTGTCGGCTACCTGTTGTTGAAGCTCGACTGCGAGCCGGCCCCACTGATCCTGGGCTTCGTGCTCGGCCCGATGATGGAGGAGAACCTGCGCCGCGCGCTGATGATCGCGCATGGCGATGCGACGGTGCTGATCACGCGGCCGATCTCAGCGACATTCCTGGTCGCGTCCGTGCTGCTGCTCGCCGTGATCGCCGCGCCCTCGCTGCGCGCCAAGCGCGAGGTGGCGCTGCAGGGATAGTGGAAGGGGTCTGACCCCGTCGAGTAAGTAGCACCGGGGAGGACGAGACGTGCGTAGTGTGTTGCTCGGGCTGGCCTTGTTCCTGACCTGCGCCGGCTCTGTCAGCGCTCAGGACTACCCCAACCGCACGGTCCGCCTGATCGTGCCCTACGCAGCCGGTGGCGGCACCGACGCGATGGCGCGGTTCCTGACGCGCGGCATGGAGGCGAAGCTCGGCGTCCCCGTGATCGTCGAGAACCGGCCTGGTTCCGGCACCACCACCGGCGCCAACTTCGTCGCCAAGTCGCCCCCCGATGGCTACACGCTGCTGATGGCGACCAGCTCAACCGTCGCGATCGCACCGAGCATCTACAAGAATCTGCTTTACGATCCGCTCGCCGACTTCACACCGATCTCGATGATCGCCGAGGTGCCGTTCGTGCTGATCACGAACCCATCGCTGGGCGTCGACAGCGTGGACGCTTTCGTGAAGCTCGCGCGCTCGACGACTGGCGGCTTGAGCTATGCCTCGGGTGGGGCGGGCGCGCCGCATCACATCTACATGGAACTGCTCAAGAGCATGGCGGGCATCGACCTGAAACACGTGCCCTATCGTGGTGGCGGCCCGGCGCTGAGCGATGTCGTGGCGGGGCACGTGCCCGTCATGTTCGCCGACGTGGGGCAGGCGCTCGAGCTGATCACCGCCAAGAAGGTGACCGCGCTGGGCGTCACCACCGCCAAGCGCGTCGAGACGATGCCGCAGGTGCCGACGCTCGATCAGGCGGGCATCAAGGGTTACGAGGCGAATTCCTGGCAGTGCGTGATCGGCCCGGCCAGGCTGCCGGCCGAGATCGTCGTCAAGCTCAACAAAGTGCTGGTCGACGTGATGGCCGCGCCCGAAACAAAGGCGCACTTCCTGCGGCTGGGCATGCAGGCCGGCGCCAGCACGCCGGATGAAAACGGCGCCTACATCCGCCGCGAACTTGTACGATGGACGCAGATCATCAAGGGAATCGCATCACTGCAGCCGTAGCCCGCAACGCACCACCACGGAGAAAGCGCATGGCCAAGGACGCAATCGTAGGGCTGATCGTGCCGTCGGCGGATGACCGCATTCCGCCGGATGGTGCCGTGATGTACCCGGACGCGAAGTTCATTGCGAAGGGCGTCGGCGTGCGCGCGCTGACGCCGGAGGGCTACGATCCCGCAATGGCCGCGATCGTGCCGGCGGCGGAAGCGCTTGCCAAGCTGGGAGTCGACGCTGTCTGCGTGATGGGCACGTCGCTGACGTTCTACAAGGGCGCGGCTGTCCATCGAAAGCTGCTCGAGGACATGGGCCGCGTCACCGGGCTACCGGTCAGCACGATGAGCCAGGCGATCCTCGATGGCTTGCGCGCGGTTGGCGCGAAACGGATCGGTGTCGCGACGGCCTATAACGACGTGGTCAACGATCGCCTGAAGGCCTTTCTCACTGACGAAGGCTTCGATGTCGGGGCAATCGAGGGCTTCGGGATCTCCGAATTCGGCGGCCCCGCTGGCCGCAAGACCGAGGCCGAGATCATCGAGCTCGGCGGTCGTGTGCTGAAGCAGGCCGGCAAAGCCGATGCGCTGCTCGTCTCCTGCGGCGGCCTGCGCACGCTCGGTGTCGCAGCCCCGATCGAGAACAAGCACGGCATTCCCGTCGTATCGAGCACGCCCGCTGCGTTACGCTCGGCAGTCCGGCTGGTCGGCGAGACCGGGCAAGTGGTGGGCTGCGGGCGCTATCTCGGCATGGCGTGAAAGTATCTTCAAGGACGGGGCCAGGGCCCGTAGCCCTGGCGGCAGAGCACGAGAGGCCCCGGCGGCGAGGCCGACAAGCCATCAGAGCAGCCTCTCGTTGGCGAAGCCACTGGTCTGGCGCGGCCTTTCGAATAGACGTACTCTGCGCCGACGCAATCTTTCGAAGGGTGCCGCCGATGTCGACCACTGCCGCCAAGCCTCACGCCCGTGCTCCGCTCGCCGCCAAGGCGCGCGATGCGATGGAGAGCCTCAACGGCGAGGCGGGGCATCTCAACATCTGGTTGCGCACGCAGGCTAATGCTCCGTCGCAGAAGCCGTGGTTCACGCATACGGGTGCGGATGCCGGTGGCGAGATGGCGCAAGGCAAGGTCGCGGCCGGGCAGATGAAGGCGTCGCCGCATCATTGGAAGTGGAAGGAAATCTCGCCTTATCTCGACAAGATCGCGCAGATCGCTGAGACTGCCGACGTGCCGCCGGTGGAATTCGCGGAGCGCCAGCAGTTCCTGCTCACCAATCCAGGCCTGGGCGGACGGCTGCAAGTTGCGTCCACGATCCGTTGCGCGGTGTCGATCTACAACCCGGGCGATCTCGCACGCGCTCATCTGCATACGCCGAATGCGAGCCGCACGATTCTGTCGGAGAAGGGCGGTTATACCAACGTGGAGGGCGAGCGCTGCGTGGCCGCGCGTGGCGATCTCATCCTGACGCCGAACGGTACCTGGCACGATCACGGGAACGACGACGACAAGCCGGTCGTGTGGATCGATACGCTCGATTGGCCGGTGCTGGAGTTCCTGGACTGCATCTGGCTCGACGAGGACGTGCCGGCGGCTACGCTCGATCCCAAAGCCAACGTGCCGATCCAGAAGACCACCTTGGCGGCGGGATACTCGAACCGCGCCTATGGCCGTGGCGGTCTCGTGCCCAAGTTCGCGACGCACGCCCGCGGCATCGGCCATGCGATCAGTCCCAACGTGCACTATCGCGGCAAAGATATCCGCGCGGCGCTGGATGGTCTCAAGAGCGAGAAGGGCGACGCTTACGAGGGCGTCGCGCTCGATGTGGTCAACCCCGTCAACGGCGCGCCGCTGTTTGCAACGCTCGGGTTCGGCGCGCAATTGCTGCGGCCAGGCGAGGAAACGCTGGCCAAGCGCGAGACGTCCAACGTCGTGTACGTCGTGCTCGAAGGCCGCGGCCAGACCGAGATCGCCGGCCGTACCTACGATTGGGAAGAGAACGACATCTTTGTCGTGCCGAACTTCCTGTGGCGGCGTCACATCAACAAGGGCACGAAGGATGCGGTGCTCTACACGATGAACGACATTCCGCTGCTGACCAAGATCGCGCAGTACCGCGCGCAGGGCCGCCGCAAGGACGGCAGCGTGGAGCAGTTGGTGAGTTGAGAGCTGGGGCTATGTTGTGCCTGTCGTGATTGCGATCGCGTCGACAGCCTCCGCCAGCGCGATGTCCCGTTTGGACAGCCCGCCCGCATCGTGGGTGGCGAGTGTGATGTCGACGCGGTTCCATACGTTGAACCACTCGGGATGATGGTCCTGCTTTTCAGCGACCAGCGCCACCTGGGTCATGAAGCCAAACGCAGCCTTGAAATCGGCGAAGCGGAACGAGCGCTGAATGGCGTCGCGGCCGTCGACCAGCTTCCAGCCCGGGATCTTTGCGGCGAGGCCCTTGCGTTCTGCGTCGGTAAGCTTTGCGAGCGCCATCGTCATCTCCGTCGGTTGGGCTGTTGTTCAGCGTCATCGTATTCTTCTGCGTCGTAGTAGCCGCCGCGCAGGGGATAAGCGGCTTCGATCACATACGGTCCGCCGCCAACTCTTGGCTTGGAGGAAAACAATACGAACGCGCTGACCGGGAACGGCTCGGAACGATAGGCGCCGATCTTGCCGAGATAGCGTGCGACCAGTTCCGCGGGCGTATTCCGCAGCCGCGCCAACGTAACGTGCGCCTTGAATGGTTGGCGATCAGCCGCCAGACCCGCGTTGCGTGCGGCGCGGTCGCACGCGCGAGCCAGCGCTTCGAGCGGTTCCGATGGCGCGACGCCCGCCCAGATCGAGCGCGGATCGTTGCCGCCAAACGTGCCGAGCCCCTCCAGGCGCAGTTCGAACGCATCGACCTCAATCTCGGCGAGGCCCATCTCGAACTCGCGTGCGACAAGGCCTTCGATATCGCCCGCAAAGCGCAAGGTGATATGGAGATCGTCGATGTCCACCCACTTCGCGCCGGGCAGCGGTCGCTCCAGATCCGACAATTGATCGCGAATTTCTTCGGGTATCTCTAGGCCGGCGAACAAACGGGGCATGGGGCCTCCCGGTTGAGGTCGTAGGTGTGTGGCAACGGTTGGTCGGCGGATCTGTTCTGGGAGGCTTGCGTCTCCTGTGTTGCTGCGCGGCACCCAAGATAGGACACTCGTTGGAACTGTGCACGGGTTCACTTGGACGGTGTCGTACTGACCTCGACGGCGATGTCGCCGCTCTTGCCGCGTGTCAGCTTGTAGACATGGCCGTCGCGGGCTTCCTGGCGAACGATGGCGGCCTTGGACAACAGGCCGCCGGGCTTGAGTTGGAAGGTTACCTCGCCCGGTTCGCAGGCTGTATGACGGATGATGGTGTTGTTCTCGATCCGCATGTCCTTGCCGAACGCGGAATAGTCGACGGCAGTGCCCCCGGTGTTCTCGATTTGGAACGCGTACTGCAGTGCAGCAGGGCGGCCGAACAACTGGACGGAGATGTACTTATCCTCGCCCCGCACCTTGGCGATCGCGACACCGGTTTCGGTGACGAAGGGGAGCTCCAGGTTCTTGCGGTGGGGTGGGGATTTTTTCCAGCCCTCGACCATGCGCATCGCCAGATCGCGGGTTTCGAAGCCGCGGCCGTCACTCATCCAGGCAAGGTTTTCCGCGGTGCTGCATGGCTGATAGCCAGCGGCCTTGATCCGGTCGATGGGACGCCGGCCGTCTGCCTCATGGCTGAATATGGTGGTGGTCGCGAGAAATTTTGCATAGTCGCGTGCGGCTCGGGTCAGTGCCGGCTCGCTCTTGACCACGGCGAGTTTACTCGATGCGCGGAACACATTGCTGAGTTCAATGATCGCGGCTTCGGCCTTTGGAATGTCGGGCAAGATCGGCATGCGTGAACCTTGAAGCCTGATGGGTCATGCCAGGACGCATTGCGATCTTGATCAAATTTCGACGAGGGGGGATAGAAAAAGGGGAGCCGAGGCCCCCCTTGATGCGAGATCGACGTCGATTAGGGAGCACTACTTGCCCGGGGGGACCGTCTTGACGACCGTCGAGGTTGGGCGCGTGTCGCCAACAGGCGCCTTGAATTCGGCGCGTGCCTTCTCGTCGTATTCGGCGATGGTCGTGACGTTCGATTTGGCGCGCATATGGACGATCTTGTAGCCTTTGGCCTTGAGCTGGTTCAGCAGCTCCATCGAACCCGCTGCGGTATGCTTCTGGTAGTCGTGCAGGAGCACGATGCCCTTGCCCTTCTTCTCCAACCTATCGAGAACGCTCTTGGCGACGGCATCGCCGGTCCGCATCTTGAAATCGAAGCTGTCAATGTCGGTAGAAAAGATCGCGATATTTCGGGTGCCGAGATAGTTGATCATCTCGGTTGGGCCCTTGAGGCCGGGGAAACGGAAGAAGCTGGCGGGTGTGCCCGTGCCCATCGCGACTTTGACCGCGCTGAAACCCTTCTCGATCTCTTCCGTGGCTTTGGCCGGCGTCATGCCCTTGCCGGCGAGGTTGGCATGGGACCACGTATGCGTGCCGATCGTATGACCGGCGGAGGCGACTTGGCGCATCACCTCCGGAAAGGCCATCGCGTTCTTGCCGATCGTGAAGAACGTCGCCTTCGTGCAGTGGGCGGCAAGTGCTTGCAGCACCAGCGGTGTCGTCGGCCACGGACCGTCATCGAATGTCAGAACCACTTCCTGCGGCAGCAGGAAATCATGCGCCTTGTAGTGTTCGAGACCGAAGCCAGGGCCGCCGGTCGTATCGATCTCAACGGTGCGCGAGATGCCGAGCCCATTCGGATTGGCGGGGCAGTTTGTCTGCGCGACGGCCGACGTTGCGGAGATTGCCAGCACTGCTAGCCAAAACACACCAAGCGAACGCTTCGCCATGAGCCGCTCCTTGCGAAATTTCTGAATCGTCCAACTGAACAGCGCGCAAGTCATCTGTGGAAAACTGTGATTCCGCAAGCTGCAAAATAACTGAAAAACGAAAATGACAGCGATGTGACGTGCAGGTGAATTCGTGCAGCTGCGCGCTTCCGCAATGCTCAAAGCCTGGATTATTGCGCGGCGAGGGCCATCGCCGGCTTGCAATCCCCAGTCGGGCCGCGGCCACCAATGAATGCACGCCAGGACGTTTGCTCGCTGACGAGACGCCGCGCCCAGGCCTGCAGCTCCGCGTCGAATTCGCGGTCGAGCGTTGGTGTGAGGCCTGAAACCTTCAGTTCCAGCTTCTGCATCTCGTCGGTACGCATATAGGACACACCGGGCTGGACGCGTGCCGTAAGCTTGTCGAGGTCGGGTTGGGAAAGGGTGCGGGCCCAGATCGAAGCCGAAAGCTCGACGCCGGCCGCACGGCTTGTCAGAATGACCGGCAAGGCCTCCGCCTCGATCCGATCGACCAAGGCGGTGCAACTGCGATCTGTGGCGAGGTATGCCGTGCGCTGTTGGCCGAGCGCTTCGCGCACGATCAGCTCGTAGGACCCATCGTCGAGAAGTCCCGCGGCGAATGCGTGGGCGGCGCGGCGGTGGGCTGGTTCGTAACATCCCAGCGGCGGTCTTGCCGGCTGCGCTTTGCACTGCTCGGCGATCGCCGATTTTTGCGCCGCTTCGTCATGGGCTGCGAGTGCCGAGGCGGTAGCGAGACCGAGGTCTTGGGCGCGGGCCATTTGGCCGGCCGACGCAAATCCGCGCTTGATCGCCTCCGTTTCCAGCTTCGCGACGCCGTCGATGGCGATGAACATCACGCCGAGTGGCACCAGCGTTATCGTCGCAAGGAATGCGAGCCTGGCGGGCAACAATTTGTGAGCGACGTTGCCGACCAGCCACTGCCCCGGCGGGGCGAGCGCGACAGCCGCGAGGAGTAAGGCGAGCGCGCCACTGACGGAGCCGGCGCCGAGCCACGCAGCGCCTGCGCTCATGCCGAGTGTGAGCGCTGCGATCCACAACAGCGCGTACGCAAAACGACTACCGCGGCCCATCCCCACGCCCCCCGTCGAACTTCCCCCAGCTCAGGTCTAGCGCCCGTGCTCCCGCAATTCTAAATGGGAATATCGCAGGCCGCTACTAACTGTATTGGCCAAGAGCTTCCGGATCACTATTTCGCGCCTGCGAGAAGGCGGGCGTAGAACTCGCGCGCGGCGACGACCGTGTCCTTCGGCACGCTCAACACGTCCGCGGCCATCGCCTCGACCTGCACGCCGCCAAGGGGTTCTAGGCGGATGCCCTGGCTGTTGGCGTCGGCCAGGAATGCGGGATCACGAAGCATTCCCGCGAACGCCTCGCGCAAGATCGCGAGCCTTTCCTTCGGGATGGCGGCGGGCGCGACCAGAGAACGGCCAAGTTCGGTGCCCGACGCATAGATCTTCATGAACGCCTTTTCGACGTCGTTGCGCGCGAAGTCGGCGAGATAGGGCACGCCCGCCAATTCTGGCACCCGGCTCAGTCCGTTGTTGAAGATGAGTGCAAAGCGTCCACTCTTCACATCGGCCAGATAGCGTTCCTGCACCACATCCCAGGCGTTGTTGTAGGCGGTGATCTCGCCGCGCTCCATGGCGAGGTGCATCTCCGCGGTTCCCTTGTAGCCGGCAACGATCTTGAAGCGGGTGCCGGCCATTTCGTTGAGCAGGCGGAAGTTCATGGTCGGCAGGCTATTCATGCCCGTACCGCCGGCGACATACTCGCGCGCCTTGGCATCGGCGAGTGTGCGCAGGCCTGTCGCTGTCGCGGCGATTCCAAGTTGCACCACGGTTTGCATGCGGCCGATCCATTGGAGCCGGCTCGGATCGAACTTCGATTGCGGCTCGAGCAGGCCCTCCTGCATGACGCCGAGCGTGACGAGGGCGAGCACTGTTCCATCTTGAGGCGCTGGGCCGATCAGATAGTTCATCGCGGTCATGCCGCTGGCGCCGGGCATGGCTTGCACGGTCATGGTGGGATTGCCCGGGACGTGCGCGCGCATATGCGTCGAGGCGAGACGCGCGAACTGCCCATACTGGCCGCCGACGTCGAAGCCGATCAGGATGCGCACGTTCTTACCCGCATAGAATGCATCGGCGGTCTGGGACGCGGCGGCGAGCGGGAGCCCGATCAGGGTTATGGCCGCAACAATGAAACGTGCGAAGCAGCAGCGCATGGTTGTCACTCATTCCTCCCTTGAATCTCGCTCAATGCCGGTGTCGTCATGATTTACCGACTGGTCCAACAACCCGGATCGGCTTGCCGTCGAGCCAGGCTGCGATGTTTTCCACGGTGTCTTCATAGAAGGCACGGAAGGATTCTTCGACAACATAGCCCAGATGCGGCGTCAGCACGACGTTGGGCAGCATGCGGATCGGGTGATCCGCCGCCAGCGGCTCGTGCCAGAACACATCGAGCCCGGCGCCGCCGATCCTCCGCTCGCGCAATGCCGACAGCAAAGCCGCCTCATCCACCAGCGGTCCGCGCGAGGTGTTGATGAGATAGGCGGTCGGCTTCATCGCCGCCAATTCGCGCGCACCGACGATGCCGCGCGAACGCTCGCCGAGCACGACATGAAGGGAGACGTAGTCGCTCGCCGCGAACAGCTCGTCCTTGGTCGCGAGCCGCGCACCTGCCGCGGAAGCCGCGGCCGCCGTCATGTTCGGGCTCCACGCCAGCACGGTCATGCCGAACGCGCGGCCAAGCTCAGCCACGCGCCGCCCGACGCGGCCCAGGCCGATCACGCCGAGCGTCTTGCCCCACAACGTCGTCCCGAGCGTGGATTGCCAATGCCCCGCCCGTACGCGCGCGTCTTCGAACGCGATCTTGCGGGCGAGCGCGAGCATCAGCCCGAGTGTCAGCTCAGGTGTGCCCTGCCCCTGGCCGCTGCCTGCACGCGGCGCGGAATGACACACGACGATGCTCCGATCGTGCGCCGCCGCAAGATCGAGCGTGCGATGCTCCGTTCCCGTTATCGTGACGAGTTGCAGGTTGGGCAGCCGCTCGATCAACGCACGCAGCATCGCCGTGCGCTCGCGCAGGTGGCACAGCACGTGATACGGCGCCAGCACCTCGGCCGCCTCGTCCGGCACGGCCAGCGCGCGATCGATCACGTCGATCCGGCACCGCTCGTCGAGCGGCGACCAGTCCGCCATATCGAGCGCAACACGCGCGTAGTCGTCGAGAATGGCAACGCGAAACATCGAGATCACCCCATGATAGCCCGGACGATGATGTAGCATCCCAGCGCCATCAGCGCGCCCAGCAGCAAGTGCCTGAAGTGGGACTCAGAGCCTGAATCGGAAGTTCACCAAGAATATCAAGCGGTGGCCTCCGTCAACCGCTTCAGCATGACGTTAACCATGGCGAGCTTGATGAAGCCGACCGCCATCATGGCGAGGGCTTCATAGTGTGCCGTGAGGCGGCGGTTGCGGCGCA
>CAMDPA010000066.1 GCA_945903565.1 Devosia equisanguinis
CCCGCACTCGAGCCTCGACGGCATGACGCCCGATCGGGCATACTTCGGACCACACTGCATCCTGCCGATCCGCTCGGCAGTCTAACCCCGGCAGAGCCTCCACTTATCGCAGCGGAAAATCTGTCCGAACAAGCGGGGCCACCTCAACCTCTCCTTCTATGAGGAGCTGAAGCGCCGCTTCCGCGCGCCGGGCGACTTCGCGCAGGCCTACGTCATCGCCCACGAGGTTGGCCATCACGTGCAGACCATTCTCGGCGTCGCCGACAAGGTGCAGGAGATGAAGCAGGCTTATCCGCGCGACGCCAATCAGATCCAGGTGCGGATGGAGTTGCAGGCGGATTGCCTTGCCGGCGTGTGGGCGAACCTCAATCACCAGCTCAAGAACCGCTTGCAGCCCGGCGACATCGAGGAAGGCCTCAACGCCGCCAGCCAGATCGGCGACGACATGATCCAGAAGCAGACGCAGGGCCATGTGGTTCCCGAGAGCTTTACACATGGCTCCTCGGCGCAGCGCGTGAAGTGGTTCAAAGTCGGCTTCCAGTCCGGCAACATGCAGACCTGCGACACCTTCCGGGCGCAGCAGCTTTAGGTTTGTTGCGCCATTCATTCCGCCGGTTCATGAATTCAGGTGGACTCGAAAGGCTCGAAAAGTGGAGTGAAGTTGTAACCTTGGACAACAGCGCGGCTGTTTGAGAATACGATCCGTGTTATGCTGCCGCAGTCGCGGAGCAGGAGCCTAGCGGTGCCTTTGGTAGATTCGCAGTTGCTGGAGCGCCAGCCTGACTTGGAAACCGTTCGCGCCATCTTGCGCGAACACGAGACGGAGCTGCGAGGTCTCGGCATCGCTGGGTTGTCACTGTTCGGATCCGTGGCTCGCCGGACGGCACAGCCGGATTCAGATATCGATATCGCAGTTCGGCTGGATGCTGATAAGCGCCGCCGTGGATTGGCCTACGTAGGACAATTGACCGAGCTGGAGCATCGTCTCAGCGCAATACTTGGCCGGCATGTCGATGTGATCGAGGAACCAGCCGACAATCGGCGCCTGCAATCGGCGATAGAACGGGACCGCGTCGTTGCCTACTCTTGACCCTATCAGGCGCTTCGAGGAGATCCTGGAGAACGCAGAAGCGATCGCAGCCTATATCGATGGCATGGATTTCGCTTCCTATTCGGCGGATCGCAAGACAATCGATGCTGTCGAACGGTGCCTCGAGCGCATTAGCGAAGCTTCGCGCCGGCTGGGCAGTGACGCTCAGAGTTTAGCACCGAAACAACCTTGGCGAGACATAATGGACTTGGGCAATGCCCTGCGTCACGCGTATCACAAGATCAGATTGAGCGAGATCTGGGAAGCCGTCACTCGTGAGCTTCCTCCGCTCGCGGAGGATGTGCGGGCAGCGCTCGATCAACTTCGCCAACAGAGCAATAGGCCCTGAAAATCCTCGACCAATTCAGGATACTCATTCGCGCAGGTGATGGCGGGGCGGGTTCCGGCTCCTTCCGGCGTGAGAAACTCATCGAGTTCGGTGGACCATACCGCTGGTCGAGAGTTTCGTCCGGCGGCTCGCGAAAGAGCACAATCTGAAGGTGGGGCGAAACGCTCGCCGACCCTCTCAATCTCCCAGGCCGAGCCAGACGGCGAGGCTGCGGTTGAGCCGCAACATCGCGTCGTCGTCGAGGCTGCCGACGTGCTTGCCGATGCGCTTGCTCGGCACAGTCATTGTCTTGTCGATCATGATCTGAGAGAAATGTTGAAGCCCGTTCTCTCGAGATGGCTCGAGATCCAGGCGAAACAGAGGGCTATCGATCTTGGTCGTCGTAAGCGGACAGACCGTGACGCTGGCATGGCTTGTGAGGAACCTATCCGATTGTATGACGATCGCAGGCCTTGGTTTGCCATAGTCGCCCGGCCCGGCAACGATCACCACGTCCCCCCGCTTCACTGCATGTCGTCCCAATCGACGACCGCATCGATGAACGCGGCAGTCTCGGTTTCCAACGTGCGGTTTCGTGAAGCCAGTTCCGACTGACGCCGCGCTTCAGCGATGAACTGAGGCGTGCGCGTATCGGGCAACCATATCTGGACGGGCCGCAGCCCCTGTGCCTTGAGCCTCGCCCGGTAATCCCGCATCTTATCTTTCGCCAGGGTCGGCATTATATATCTCCAACGAGCCGTAACATGTTACCATGCTGTCGGCTCGATCGCAATGCCTTTGCACGGATCGCTTGTCCGGGGACGCGGGGTCCAAGTTGTGGCATAAGGAAGTTGAGGCATATGCCAGCCAGAATTCAAGCCTATACAGGGCCGACCTCCACACCCGAGCGAACAGCGCGCACGTATTCGCGCTTCGATTGCGCGATATGAAATGCAGAGCAAATCACCATGAAATTCCTCGATCAATGTAAGGTTTTCGTTCGCGCAGGCGATGGCGGGGCGGGGTCCGTCTCGTTCCGGCGTGAAAAATTCATCGAGTTCGGCGGGCCCGACGGCGGCGACGGCGGCAAGGGCGGCGACGTCTGGATCGAGTGCGTCGACAGTCTCAACACGCTGATCGACTTCCGTTATCAGCAGCATTTCAAGGCCAAGACCGGCCAGCACGGCATGGGCCGCAACCGCTCCGGCGCGTCTGGCGAGGACGTCACGTTGCGCGTGCCGCCGGGCACGGTGGTGCTCGCGGAAGACCAGGAAACGGTGCTCGCGGAGATCACCGAGGCCGGTCAGCGGGTGCTGCTCTTGAAGGGCGGCAACGGCGGCTTCGGCAACGCGCATTTCAAGGGGCCGTCTAACCAGGCGCCACGCCATGCCAATCCCGGCCTGGTCGGCCAGGAATTGTGGGTCTGGCTCCGCTTGAAGCTGATCGCGGATATCGGGCTGATCGGCCTGCCGAACGCCGGCAAGTCGACGCTGCTCGCAGCCGTGTCGGCCGCCCGCCCGAAGATCGCGCCCTATCCGTTCACGACGCTGCATCCCAATCTCGGCGTCGTGCGCGCCGGCGAGAAGGATTTCGTGATCGCCGACATCCCCGGCCTGATCGAGGGTGCGCACGAGGGTGCGGGCCTCGGCGACCGTTTCCTCGGTCACGTCGAGCGCTGCCGCCTGCTGGTTCATCTTGTCGATGGAACGGAGGAGGATGTCGCCGCGTCCTATCGGACCGTGCGCCGGGAGATCAAGGCCTATGGCGCCGATCTCGAGAAGAAGAAGGAGATCGTCGTTCTGACCAAGTGCGACGCGCTCGATGCCGAAACGATCGCGGCACGCTCGGAGGCGCTGAAGGCCGTCGCACGCAAGAAGCCGTTGCAGATTTCCGCCGTATCGGGCCTGGGCATGAAGGAAGCGCTGTACGCGCTCGCCCGCGAGCTCACCCGCGTCGACGACAAGGAGCGCGAGGCGGAGGAGGGCGATAGGCCCAAGCCCTCCTGGCAACCGGCGTAGGCAGGGCTCGCGACGATGCCCGAGCTGCCCGAGGTCGAGACGGTCCGCCGCGGGCTGGAGCCGGTGATTGCGGGCAAGCGCATCGCGCGCCTCATCCAGCGCCGGCCGGACTTGCGCTTTCCATTGCCGGATCGTTTCGCCGAACGCCTGACCGGTCGCCGCATCGAAAGCCTTGGCCGTCGCGCGAAGTATCTGCTCGCGCGCCTCGATGGCGGCGAAGTGCTCGTGATGCACCTCGGTATGAGCGGGCGGTTCACGATTTCTCCCTCTCCCAGCCCACACGTTTTCTCCTCCCCCCTTGAGGGGGAGGTGCCCCGAAGGGGCGGAGGGGGGGCGGTGCGCCGACTCGATAGGGATCTGGATCCCCCCCCCCCTCCGGCGCTACGCGCCACCTCCCCCGCAAGGGGGGAGGAGAAGCACACTGTCGGCGAGTTCGTCCAGAGCACCGGCACCGATCCCGCCCACGATCACGTCGCATTCGCCATGGAAGGCGGCGCGACCGTCACCTACAACGACCCGCGCCGCTTCGGCTTCATGGACCTGGTGCCTGAAGCAGACTTGGACACCTGCAAACACTTCGTCGCGATGGGTCCCGAACCCCTCGGCAACACCTTCGACGCCGGATATCTCGCCACTCGCGCCTTCGGCCGCAGCACCGACCTCAAGGCCTTTCTGCTCGATCAGCGCAACATCGCGGGCCTCGGCAACATCTACGTGTGCGAAGCGCTGTTTCGTGTCGGCCTCAGCCCCAACCGCGCGGCGAGCTGCCTCGCGATGCGCGGGGGCAAACCGACCGAACGCTGCGAACGCCTCGTGCCGGTCATCCGTGATGTGCTGGGCGAAGCCATCGCCGCGGGCGGCTCGACCTTGCGCGACTACGCCAAGGCCGACGGCTCGCTCGGTTACTTCCAGCACAGTTTTCAGGTGTACGGCCGCGAGGGCGAGCCTTGCGTGAGCCCGGGGTGCGGGAGCATCATCAAGCGCAGCGTTCAAGCCGGACGCTCGACGTTCCACTGCGGGAGATGCCAGCGATGAGCATGCGAATGGCGCTTCGTGCCTCGCTCCGGCCGACGGGTTTGGTGCTCGGATTATGGCTCGCGCTCCTCGGCGCGACGGCGGCCCACGCCCAAACCCTGCCGCCGCCCATCGGCCCGGAAACCCCGCGCATCGAACCCCACAAGGGCGACGACGGTATCTATCACCAGAAGTGGTTCGTGCAGTCGTTCCTCGATCTGCGCGAGGACTATGCGGAGGCCGAGGCCAAGGGCAAACGCTTCGCCGTCGTGTTCGAGCAGCGCGGCTGCGTTTACTGCACCAAGATGCATACCGAGGTGCTCGCCCAGAAGTACGTCAACGACTACGTGCGCGAGAATTTTCACGTGCTTCAGCTCGACATGTGGGGCGCGCGCGAGGTCACCGATTTCGACGGCACCAAGATGCCCGAGAAGAAGCTCGCCGAGCGCTGGAACGTGATGCTCACGCCCACCGTGGTGTTCTTCAAGGACGGCCTCAAGGACATCAAATCCTGGGGCCAGCCACTCGAGGTGACGCGGATGAGCCTCGGTTTCGGCGCCGGTACGTTCTACGATCTGTTCGTGTGGATACGCGCCAAGGCCTACGAGCAAGACCGCAACTTCCAGCGCTTCCATCTCGCACGCCACAACGAGCGCGAGGCGTTGGCGAAGAAACAATAACGTAGGCTGGGTCAAGCGCAGCGTAGCGGAGCGCGACCCAGCAATCCACGGAATGTCCTATGATGCTGGGTCGCGCTATGCTTGACCCAGCCTACAGAAAGGGAGACCCCCATGGACGACGCACCGCTCCGCATCGACACGCGCCAGGCCCGCCGCCGCGACGTGCAGGAGATCACGACCGCGACCGATACGCGCGAGATCCTGGCCAATTGCGCCAAGCAGACCAAGCAGCTCGGCCTCGACAAGTATTTCATCGTCGACGTCGACGCCCACCACGTCGAGAACCTGTCGTGGCCGGAGATCCTCGAATACATCGAGGACCCGGTCATTCGCTATAACGGCAAAGCGATGGCCAAGAACTGGCCCGGCGCCGGCCAGAGCGCGCTGATGAACAACGCGGTCGGCATGACGTTCCAGGACGTCTCGGGGCGGATTCCCCACCAGGCCGCGCTCGGCGAGGACGTGCCCGACGACGGCGTGCATCGCGACATCACGCTGGTGCGCCGTGCCATGGATGCGATGAGCATCGACCGTCAGGTGGTATTCCCCCAGCCGATGCTGTCGATCGGCATGCATCCCAATCCGAACATGGAAACCCAACTCGTGCTCGCCTACGTGCGCTGGTTCACGGAGCGCATCCTGGCGCATGAGCCGCGCATCAAGTCGCTGCTGCCGTTGCCGTTCAACAACGTCGACGCCTGCCTCCGCATCGTGCGCGAGTACGGCGACAAGCCCGGCGTCGTCGGCTTCTGTGTGACGAGCCAGCGCCAGGCCAACGTGGCGAGTGCACCCTACATGCGGCTCTACGCCGAGATCGAGGAGCGCGGCCTGCCGCTCGGTTTCCATGCGGGGCCGGACTACAGTTTCGAGAAGTCGGTCAACCGCTTCCTGTCGATGCACGCGCTGTCGTTCGTCACCTGCAACATGGTGCACCTGACCAACTGGGTCATCAACGGCATGAACGAGCGCTTTCCCAAGCTCAACGTGATCTGGATCGAAAGTGGCATCGCGTGGCTGCCGTTCATGATGCAGCGGCTCGATCATGAGTTCGCGTTGCGCCAGTCCGATGCGCCGCTGCTCAAGAAGATGCCGAGCGAGTACATCACCGATATGTACTACACGACCCAGCCGCTTGAGGTGACGAACATGGACCTGCTCAAGGCCTCGTTCAAAGCGGTGAAGGCCGACACGCAACTGCTGTATGCGTCCGACTGGCCGCACTGGGATTTCGATCCCCCAGCCCGCATCGCGATGCTGCCGTTCGTGTCGGAAGAGGGTAAGCGCAACATCCTGGGCGAAACCGCGCGGAAGCTGTTCAAGCTTTGACGCGTAGGTCGGGCTGAGGCCGGCAATTCGGCCGGTCGAAGCCCGACGCATCGCCCTCAACTGTCGGGCTTCGCGCAAAGGGCGCTCAGCACCGACCTACGAGCTACTCCTCACTGCCGTTGAAACCCCCAGGGGCTTAGGTTAGCCTGCCCATGTCGAGGTCGGTCGGGGGTGCGCAGCGCCTGCATGGATTAGGCTCGCGTACCCAAGGAAGCTTCGTCGGGTGTCGTAAAACACAATGTCGGGAGTTCGGGATGAAGCGCTTCCTAGCCTCATGGCCACTCGGCCTGGGCGCACTTGCCCTCGTGGCGTTCAGTCAGCATGCCAGCAGTCAGCAACTACCCCCGCCCGACAAGTGCAAGAACGAGATCGTGTTCGGCACGACGCTGTCGCTCACCGGTGCGTTCTCCACGCTCGCCGATAGCTGGAAGCGTATGACCGAGGCCTTTCAGGAGGAATACAACAAGGACGGCGGCGTCACCCTGAAGGGCTGCGGCGGCAAGAAAGTACCGATCAAGTTCGTGATTTACGACGACCAGAGCGTGCCGGCGACCGCGGTTGCTCTCTACGAACGGCTTGCGACCGTCGACAAGGTTGATCTGTTCGTGGGCCCCGATTGGTCCTCGCACGGCTTCCCGGTCTCGCAGGTGTTCGAGCGCTATCAAATCCCCTCGGTGATGTCGAACGTCGCCACCCCCAACGTTTACGAGCGCGGTTTCAAGTACATCGCCGGCATGGCGCTGCACGCCAAGACTTGGTCGCAGAACTACTTCAACATGGTGCAAGCCCAGACCCCGAAGCCGAAGACGGTGTTCTGGGTCGTCCATGACAACCTCGTTACCAAGACGATCTTCTCGCTGCACAAGGACGTCGCGGAGAAGGCCGGCATCAAGACCGTCGGTGAGGATACGTTCGCGGGCACGACCAAGGACTTCACCGGCGTGATCCTCAAGATCAAGGCCGCCAAGCCTGACATCGTGTTCATCTCGGCGTTCGACGGCGTGTCCGTGCCGCTGGTGCAGCAGATGCGCCAGCTCAAGGTCACGGCCATGGACGTGCATCACATCATGGCCAACGGCTCCATGGCGCGGCAGGTCAATCTCGATGGCGTGACCGGCGAGATCTACTGGCACGAAGGCATCAAGGGTCCCTACGCTGACCTGACCAACCGCGTGCTGACGAAGGCCAACATCAAGGTGTTCGACTACCTGTGGACTGGCGGCCGCACCGACGCGTATCTGCTCATGCTGCAGGCCATCGAGCGTGTCGGCGAACTCGATCGCGACAAGATCGCGGCTGAACTCCGCAAGCCCGGCGCGGTCTGGCAGCGTCCCGGCGGCGACTTCAAGCTCGACGCGGGCGGCCTCTCCGAAATCGTCGCGTTCACCCATCAGATGCAAGGCGGCCAGCCCGTCGTCGTGTGGCCGCCGGAGCAAGCGACCGGCAAGGTCCAGTGGCCATCGCCGAGCTGGCAATAGGTACAGGCCCCCTCTCCCCGCGGAATGGCGGGGAGAGGGGACAAACACCCCGAACACACGAGGAGCGCCAATGGCCGAGGTATTCGTCAGCAAAGCCGCCGAGTTCAAGGAAGGCGACCGCCGCATCGTCAAGACCGCCAAAGGCGAAGTCGGCATGTTCTTTGAGGCCGGCACGTTCTACGCCTATTCAAACCTGTGCCCGCATCAGGGCGGCCCCGCTTGCGAGGGCCTGATGATGAACAAGGTCGTCGACATCATCGCTCCCGACCGTACCTATCAGGGCCAGACCTTCTCCGACACGCGCCATTTCGTGTGCCCGTGGCACGGCTACGAGTACGACCTCAAGACGGGCGAGTGCGCCGGCGACAAGCGCCTCAAGCTCAAGAAATTCGACGTCGTGCGCAAAGGCGACGACATCTTCCTGAAAGTGTGAAGAAGGCGTGAGTGGTGAGTGGTGAATAGTGAGTGGTCTATGGACCGCGCCTCACGACCGCAGCCCACTCACCACTGGCCACTCACCACTCACCAATTCACCAGGAGCCCCTCATGCCCATGGATATGCCGGCCAAAAATGAAACCCGCGAATTGCGGTTCGACAAATTCCACTCAGGCGAGCACTTGGTCAACGCCACCCGCCAGGCACACCAGCGCAAATACCAGGACTTCGTGATCATCGACGTCGATGCCCACCACTACGAAAGCGAATCCTACGCCGAGGTGTTCCAGTACATCGAAAGCCCGGTCATCAAGCACACCGCGATGGAGTCGGTGAACCGCGGCGGGCGCGCCTCCTTCCTCGGCGGCCAGGTCGGCTACCAGGACACCGGCGGCCGCATGACCCGCCACTGGCTCGCCAAGAAGGAGAAGATCGACGCCGGCCAGCACCACCGCGACATCGCCAAGACCACGATGTGGATGGATGCGATGGGCGTCGACTACAGCTGCCTTTTCCCCACGCCGATGTTGTTCCTGGGCAGCCACCCCCAGCCCGAGGTCGAGGCCGCGATGGCGCAGGCCTACAATCGCTGGCTGTGCGAGCGCATCCTGGCGCACGAGGACCGCATCATCTCGATGCTCTACCTCCCGTTCAACGATCCCGAAGCCGCCTACCAGACGGTCAAGGAGTTCGGCGACAAGAAGGGCGTGGTCGGCTTCATGGTGACGGCGCCGCGCTACAAGCCGGTGCACGACAACGCGTTCATCAAGACCTACGCGCTGCTCGAGGAGATGGGCCAGCCGCTCTCGTTCCACGCCGCCTATAGCTGGTCGGACCCCGCGCTCGCCTTGCAGAATCGCTTCCTCGGCGTGCATGCGCTCGGCTTCATGTGGTTCAACATGCTGCACATGACCAACTGGGTCGTGAACGGCATGCCCGAGCGCTTCCCCAAGCTCAAGACGATGTGGATCGAGTCGGGCCTCACCTGGGCCTACTGCCTGATGCAGCGCCTCGACCACTCCTATATGATGCGCACCTCGGAGGCGCCGAGCCTCAAGCGCAAACCGTCCGAGTACATGCGCGAGATGTTCTACTCCACGCAGCCGATGGAGAACCCGGAGGACAAGTCGCTGCTCGAAGCGACGTTCAAGCAGCTCAACGCCGAGACGCAATTGTGCTGGTCGTCGGACTATCCGCACTGGGACTTCGACCTGCCGAGCGTGATCTACGATCTGCCGTTCCTGAACGAGAAGTCGAAGCGCAACATCCTCGGCGCCAACGCCGTCCGCTTCTTCGGCAAGGACCTCCCGGTCCGCAAGAAGATCCCCGCGCTCAAGGACTAAGCAGAGCTTCAAAAAGTGTTCTGCGCCGTAGGGTGCAATAGCCCTTTTCGGGCGTATTGCACCGGCGACGGTGCAGCGGTGCAATACGCCCAAGTGGGCTATTGCACCCTACGACGAGTCCGACACCGCCTTGATGCGAGCGCAGACCTGCCTTAAGACGTGCGCCACACGGCGCTGCCGTCAATGGGAGGAATAAATGACAGTTTCGACGATCCGGCGCGGCCTGCTCGCGGGCGCCGCCGCTGCTGCGGCCATGACTGCCGCCGGCATGGCGCAAGCCCAGGACTTTCCCAACCGCCCCCTGCGCGTGGTGATCGGTTTTCCCGCCGGCAGCGGCGCCGACATCCTCGGCCGCCACTTCACCAACAAGCTGCAGGAAATGTCCGGCCAGCCTGTCGTGGTGGACAACAAGCCCGGCGCCAACTCCAACATCGCCATCGGCCTCGTCAAGAACGCCAAGCCTGACGGCTACACCATGCTGTTCGTCGCGAACTCGAACATGGCGATGAACAAGTGGCTGTTCAAATCGCTGCCGTTCGACACCATCAAGGACTTCACGGCCGTCGCCTCCTGGGCGCAGCTCGGCTTCGTCGTCGTCGTCGGTGCCGACAGCAAGCACAACACGCTCGCCGACCTGACGGCACTCCTCAAGTCGAAGCCGCAAAACAAATACGGCACGACCAACCAGACGGCGGTCGTCTCCTCCGAATACTATCGCCAGCTCGCCAAGTTCGAAGCCGTCAACGTGGGCTATCGCACGGCACCGGACGCACTGCCAGATGTCACCAACGGCACGCTCGACTTCATGATCATGGATGGCACATTCGCACAGGGCCAGATCCGCAAAGGCAAGCTGAAGCCGTTGGCGGTCACCTCGACCTGGCGCATCGCGGGCTTGCCGACAGTGCCGACCATGGACGAGGCCGGTCACAAGGGCTTCGACTTCGCGCCGTGGTGGGCGACCTATGTGCCAGCCGGCACGCCCGCCCCTGTCGTCGCCAAGCTCGAAGGCTACTTCAACAAGATCTCGGCCCTTCCCGAGACCAAGACCTACCTCGAGACGATCGCCTCCGTGCCGTTGCACGACGGCTCGGCCAAGACCGGCGAGAAACTCGCCGCCGAGGTCGCCAAATGGGGCCCGATCATCGAAGCCGCCGGCATCAAGCCGCAGGATTGATGGACGCTCGACATCGAGAGCCTTTCAGGGGAGCGGGGCAACCGGCTCCCCTTTTTCAATATGAGATGTCACGCCCGCAGGTCGATGTGGGCGGGCGGCAGGCCCTGCTGCCAGCGGGCCCACATTTGCGTATAGGCCGCTTCGATATTGCGGCGGAAGCGGTCGGTATCGAATAGCGCGGCGGTATCGCGACCAGCGATCAGCCGCCGCCTGAGGTCGGCGAGTCGGGCCGGCTCCCGCGCCAGAGCGATCGCCTTCGCCTCGTAGTCGGCGATGTCGGTGGCGATCAGCTCGGGCATACCCACGGCGGTGAGCAGGCTGGCGCCGACCCGGCCGGCAAACGCCTGGCCCGGACAGGTCAGCACCGGCAATCCCACCCATAGCGCATCGCTGCCCGTGGTATGCGCGCCATACGGCAACGAATCCAGGAACAGATCGGCCAGCCTCAGGCGCGCCAGATGCTGGGCCGGGGGAACCTTTTCGGCGATGATCAGCCGGGCTGGGTCGAGCCCACGCGCCGCAACTTCCTTGCGCAGATTGGCGGCAGCGAGCGGGAGGTCCGTGTAGAGCCACAGCACCGAGCCCGGCACCGCGGCCAGCACGCGAACCCAGATGTCGAGCGTGCGCGACGACAGCTTCTGCTGGCCGTTGAACGAGCAGAACACCACGCCGTCCTCGGGCAGCCCATACTCTTTTCGGCCGGGACCGGAATCGGCCACGGCGCGTTTGCGGTCGTTGACCTGATAGCTATCTGGCAAACGCACAAGCCGCTCCGTATAGTGCTGCTCGGCCCCGGGCGGCGCGACCACGTGATCGGCGAACAGATAGTCGACCGCGTCGCTGCCGATTGTGCCGGGAAAGCCCAGGAAGTGACACTGCAACGGGGCCGGGCGCCGCGCCAGTACGGCGAGCCGTGCACCTTCCGTGTACCCCGTGAGGTCGATCGCGATATCGATCTCGGCCGACGCGATGCGGGCGGCGAACTGCTCGTCGGTGGTCTCGCGCACGTCGATGAAGCGGTCGAACGCCTTCGACAGTCGCTGGCGCATCGCACTCTTGTCGTCCTGGCCATACGAAAAGCCGTACACCTCCAAACGGCTGCGGTCGTGCAACTCGAACAGCTCGGCGATCAGACAAGCCACCGCGTGCTGGCGGAGATCGACCGAAAGATAGCCGAGCCGGATGCGCGGCCGGTTCCTCGGCTTATGCTGATTGGGCTTGGTGCGTTTGGTGGGCGGCACGCCGGCCATCACCGTGTCGCGCCAGTAGCGCTGCGAGCTCAGGCGGTGCAGTGCCGGGTCGTCACTGATGTGCTGCATGAGCAGTGGCTCGACCGCGAATCCGCCTGCGTGTCCGCCCGCTTGTCCGGTTTTCAACGTGGCGATCAGCGCCTGCTCGAGCGGCTCGATACCCGCCCAGTCGCAGCTTTTCTGCTTGATGCCGACCGCGCTGCTGAGTGCCAGCGCGTTGCCCGGATCGAGCGTGGCCGTCCGCGTATAGCTGGCCGCCGCCTCGGCGAGCTTGCCCTGCGCCTGCCGGCTCTGGCCCAGCAGCAGGTGAGCTTGAGGATTTTGCGGATCCAGCGCCACGGCCCGCGCAACAGCGGCCTCGGCCTCGGCGGGCCGGTTCGACATCAGCTCGGCCGTTCCAAGACTGAGCAGCGCAGGCACGAAATTCGGATCCCGCTTCAAGGCGAGGTTCAGAAGCCGGGCCGCTTCAGTGTATTGGTGATCCATCGCGTGCAGCGCGGCGGTGGCCTGCAAGGCATCGAAATTGCCCGGATCGGCCTTCAGCACGTCCTTCAGGATACGCGCCGCCAGCCTGGGCTTGCCGGACTGGATCAGGTCGATGGCCTGTGCGGCGAGCTCGGAGAGTGAGGGCGGCGGCAGGCGCGAAGTCATGGTTCGGCTGGTCTCACGTTGTTGGCTATTGAACTCGTTCCAGGACGCAACCTACATCATTCGCTGGAACCCAGTCCGCGCAATAATCACGCGCGTGCCGTGTCGACCGCATCGGCCGCCTTGGCCGAACCCGCAACGATCCGCCGCAAGAAGCGGTGAACGTGCGCCATTTCAACCTCGGTCATGCCCGCAAACAGCACATCGTTGGCCGCCCGCACGAGCGGCGTAAGCTGCCGCAACCGGCGCCGCCCCTCCGGCGTCAGGCGAATATCGATGGCGCGGCTGTCGCTCGCGCTGATGCGCTTGGTGACAAGCCCCGCCTCCGCCAGCTTGCCGATCTCCATCGTCACATGCGGGCCGGCGACGTGCAGATGTTCGGCGATCGCGCGGATGCCGACGTTTCCTTCCGGCGACAAACGCCGGATCGCCAGCAGCATCGCGATTTCAGAGCCCGACAGTCCCGTCGCCCGGCCAAGCGCGCGCCGCACAGACACCATGCTCGACGACGCCGCGAACAGGTCCGCCACGAAATCGCGGAACGCTGCATCGTTGCCCGCCACCAGCAACGCATCGACGCCGACCGTTAAATCCTCGATGGGCTTTGCCGCGATCCGCACCGGCCGCCTCACGGTTCTTGCTGGTGCCATGCGCATTCCAACCTTGCGATAAATCCGGGCCGATTGAATAGATAAGTAACTTATGTATTATGGAACTCGCAACCGGCATCGCCGAAACGTGGAGACCAACATGCTACGCACTGGCGCCGACTATCTGAAGAGCCTGAACGACGGCCGCCAGATCGTGCTCGGCAAGGAGATCGTCCGCGACGTGACGACCCATCCCGCGTTCCGCAACACCGCGCGCTCGTTCGCCCGCATCTACGACATGAAGCGGTCGCCCGAGCACATCGACGCGATGTCCTACGAGGAAAACGGCGAGCGTCATTCCGCCTGGTACATCCTGCCGAAAACCAAGGAAGACCTGCGCAAACGCGCCGAAGCGCACCGCCGCGTCGCCGAATGGTCCTACGGCCTACTCGGCCGCTCGCCGGACCACGTCTCCACCTTCGTAGCCGGCATGCGCATGATGCCGGAAATGTTCGAAGAGGGCCGCAAAGGCTTCGGCGACAATCTCATCCGCTACTACGAGCACATGCGCGACAACGACATCTTCGCCTGCTACCTCGTCATCACAGCGCAAGGCGCGCGAGATCCCGAAATCTATAAGCGCCAGGCCACCCGCAACGCCGCGCTGCAGGTCGTCGACGAGGATGACAAGGGCGTGTTCCTATCGGGCATCAAGATGCTCGGCACCTCCGCGGTGTTCTCCGACGAAGCCTGGATCGGCAACATCCTGCCGCTCGCGCCGGAGCAGAAGGCGCTATCGATCACCTGCGCCGTGAAAATGAATGCGCCCGGTGTGCAAACCTGGGTGCGCAAGTCCTACGAGCTGAACGCCGTCAGCCGCGCCGACAACTACTTCTCCTCGCAGTTCGACGAGACGGACGCCGTCCTCGTTCTCGAGCGCGTGCATGTGCCGTGGGAGCGTGTGTTCGTGATGGATAACGCGCAACTCTCCCGCGACATCTATTTCAAGACGCCCGCACACATCATGGGCAACCACCAGTCGATGCTGCGGTTCGCCGAGAAGCTGAAGCTCATCAACGGCATTGCCCACAAGGCGGCGGAGCTGTCCGGCGTCGGGCATCTGCCTGCCGTGCAGCAAACCCTCGGGCGTCTGATGGCCGCCGAAGCGGGCCTGCTCGGCATGATCGCGGGGCAAATCGAAAGCCCGGAGACGACACCGTCGGGCCACCTGCACGTTAACCGCCGGTTTCTCTACGCCGCACTGCACTGGACCTCGAACAACTACTGCGAGATCGCCGAGAAGGTGCGCGAGTTGCTCAGCGCCGGCCCCTTCCAGATTCCAGCGGACTCGTCCTTTTTCGAGGACGCCGAGTTGACGCGGATTTACGAGGCCAACTGGGGCGCGATCGGTGCCGGGGCCTCCGAGCGCTACAAGTTCATCAAGATGGCCTGGGACCTGCTCGGCTCGGAATTCGCCGGCCGCCACACCCAGTACGAGCGCTTCTACGGCGGACCGCCATTCCTCAACGATATGTACAGCTACACCTGGGCCCCCTGGACCGACCGCCGCGCCCTGGTCGACAAGGTGCTCGCCGACATCGAGTTGCCGAAACCGAAGAAATAAGTGCGGCGAATTGCATTCACGCCCACGGATCGACGGCGCAGTGGATCGCGTCCGCCTCGCCTTCGCCGCCGACGGTGCATAACGCGCGATCTGTTTGCGCGAGCGGAAACACGTGCGTGCACATCGCCTCCAGCGGAAACTTGCCCGACGCGATCACGTGCATCGCAAGCTCCACCGCCTCGAACGAGTGGCCGCGCACGCCCATCACGGTGAGCACCTTGCGCACCAGAATATCCGGTTCGAAATCGGGGATCTTGCCACCGGCGCGCCCACCCAGGATCACGCGCCCGCGCTTCCTCGCCAACTGCAGCGCCGCGATCACCGCCGCCGGCCCGCCCGAAGAGCAGTCCATCACCAGATCAGCCATTTCGCCGCCGGTGAGGTCCGACACGCGCTCGAGCACATCCACGCTGTCGATATCGATCGTCTCATGCGCACCGAGCCGCTTGGCCAGCGCCAGCCGCTTCGTGTCGCTTGGCGTGCCGCGCCCGGTGACGATCACGAGCCCCGCGCCCGCCTCGCGCGCCATCACGGCACAGGCGAGGCCCTGTTGTCCGGGCCCTTGGATCACGACGCACTCGCCGACCTTCACCCTGCCTTGCAGGATCGACCACTCGACGCCGTTACCGAGCGGCAAGGCGAGTGTGGCAAGTTTGGCCGGCACGTGATCAGGAACCTTGTGGAACACCGAGTTCGGATGCAGGTATTTCGCCTGCGCGAACCCACCCCACAACGCTGGCGCAACGCTGATCGGCGTCGAGCCGAAGCGGATCGTATTCGGCCGGTTCAGCGTATCCGTCTCGTCGCACAGCCGGAAGTCGCCGCTGCGACACCACCGGCAATGCCCGCACGGCAGATATTCCTCGAGCGCGACCCGGTCGCCTTCCTTCACGCCGAACCGCCGCTTCGCGATCTCGCCGACTTCCGCAATGCGCCCGACCGTCTCGTGCCCCAGGATCAGCGGCCCCTTCGACTGCGGATAGCGCAGATAGTACGGCCAGTCGCTGCCGCACACGCCGGTCAGCTCGACGTGGAGCAACCCCGCGTCGGCGGCGATCTCAGGGCGCGGGAACTGCCGCACCTCGGTATGGCGAGGCGCGAGCGAAACGGCGGCGGCGATGGTGGTCACGGGCGGGAACCTCGACAGGTGAATTCGGCTATCGTTGTCTGCAAGTCACGTCGCGAATGCAATCACAAGCTTGCGGACGGCCCGTCGCGGCTTTCTGTGGATGAAGCACTCTGCCGTCCCGCGAGTCGGCTAAGGTGATCGCGGTTGCGTTCTCAGATGCCGCTATCCAGCCGCACCGTGTTCTCATGGGTTGAGAAGATGACAACGTGTGCATGCTGCGGGCAAGTCATACCGGCGACAGCCCTACCGGAGACCTTCATTCCGGAGTCTGGCCGGTTGACGGTGCGCGTGGACGACGACTGAGGTGGCCCCGCTTGTTCGGACAGATTTTCCGCTGCGATAAGTGGAGGCTCTGCCGGGGTTAGACTGCCGAGCGGATCGGCAGGATGCAGTGTGGTCCGAAGTATGCCCGATCGGGCGTCATGCCGTCGAGGCTCGAGTGCGG